>DASVNC010000133.1:0-19829 GCA_036384055.1 Parvibaculum sp. | reverse complement strand
CACGAGGCGATCTCCAAGGCCAAGGACAAGGCGAAAGCCGCGCTCTGCAATCCCGACGATGCGAACGCCGTGCCGGAAACCTCCGTCGGCGGCGTCTTCAAGGCGATCGAAAGCGACATCGTCCGCAACTCGATCCTCGATACCAAGCGCCGTATCGACGGCCGCGATCTTGAAACCGTTCGTCCGATCGTTTCCGAAGTCGGTCTTCTGCCCCGCACCCACGGCTCGGCGCTCTTCACGCGCGGCGAGACGCAGGCGCTGGTCGTCGCCACGCTCGGCACCGGCGAGGACGAACAGTTCATCGACGCGCTGGAAGGCACCTATAAGGAAAACTTCCTGCTGCATTACAACTTCCCGCCCTTCTCGGTCGGCGAGACGGGCCGCGTCGGCTTCACCGGCCGCCGCGAAGTCGGTCACGGCAAGCTGGCCTGGCGTGCGATGCGCGCCGTGCTGCCGCCGAAGACCGAGTTCCCCTACACGATCCGTCTGGTCTCGGAAATCACCGAGTCGAACGGCTCGTCCTCGATGGCGACCGTCTGCGGTTCGTCGCTCTCGATGATGGATGCCGGCGTGCCGCTGAAGCGTCCGGTGGCGGGTATCGCTATGGGCCTCATCCTCGAAGGCGAACGCTTCGCCGTGCTCTCCGACATTCTCGGCGATGAAGATCATCTCGGCGACATGGACTTCAAGGTCGCCGGCACCGAGATGGGTGTGACGTCCCTCCAGATGGACATCAAGATCACCGGCATCACCGAAGGCATCATGAAGCAGGCGCTCGCCCAGGCGAAGGGCGGCCGCGTTCACATCCTCGGCGAGATGGCTAAGGCCTTGACCTCGGCGCGTTCCGAGCTTGGCGAACATGCGCCGCGCATCGAAGTCATCACCGTTCCGACCGACAAGATCCGTGAAGTCATCGGCACGGGCGGCAAGGTTGTTCGCGAGATCGTCGAAAAGACGGGCGCGAAGATCGACATCTCCGACGACGGCACGATCAAGGTTGCGTCGTCCGACGGCGCCTCGATCAAGAAGGCAATCGACTGGATCCGCGGCATTGTCGCCGAACCCGAAGTGGGCACGATCTACGAAGGCACGGTCGTCAAGGTTGTCGACTTCGGCGCCTTTGTGAACTTCTTCGGTCCCCGCGACGGCCTCGTCCACATCTCGCAGATGGCGCCGAACCGCGTCGAGAAGGTCGCCGACATCGTCAAGGAAGGCGACAAGGTCAAAGTGAAGCTCCTGGGCTTCGACGACCGCGGCAAGGTTCGCCTGTCGATGAAGCATGTGAACCAGGAGACGGGCGAAGAGATCGTCTACGAGAACGAGCCCGCCGAGCAGCCGCGTGAGCGCAGCGGCGGCGGCGGAGATCGCGGTCGTCGCCGTTCGCGCGACTAACAGTCTCCCGCTTTCAGAATAAAAAAAGGGCGCTGGAGTGATCCAGCGCCCTTTTTGCATCTTGTCCGGGATCGACGCGGCGGTCGCCGTTACTGCTAGTCGAGATCGCCCGCTTTGAGCTCCTCGGCGCGCGGCAGGCCGACGATGTTGTAGCCCGAATCGACGTAATGGATTTCGCCGGTGACGCGGGCGGAGAGATCGGAAAGCAGATAGAGACCTGCACCGCCGACATGTTCGAGCTCGATTGTCTCCTTCAGCGCCGAATGCGTTTTGTTCCACTTGTGAACGAAGCGCGCATCGCCGATGGCCGAACCCGCCAGCGTGCGCATTGGCCCCGCCGAAATCGCATTGATGCGGATGCCATTCCGCCCGAGATCGACGGCGATATAACGCACGCTTGCTTCGAGCGCCGCCTTCGCCACGCCCATGACGTTGTAGTTCGGCATGACACGCTGCGCGCCCTCATAGGTGAGCGTCACCATCGATCCGCCGTTGGGCATCATTTCGGATGCGCGCCGCGCGATATCGGTGAAGGAGAAGCACGAGATGTCCATCGAGCGCAGGAAGTTCTCCCGCGAAGTATCGACATAGCGGCCCTTGAGCTCGCTCTTGTCGGAATAGGCGATCGCATGAACGATGAAATCAAGCGTGCCCCATTCCTTTTTCAGTGTTCTGAAAACAGTGTCGAGGCTCTGCGGATCGGTGACGTCGCAGGGAACGAGAATTTTCGACCCGACCGAATCCGCGAGCGGCTTCACCCGCTTGCCGAAAGCGTCGCCCTGATAGGTGAAGGCCATCTCGGCGCCGTGCACGGCGAGGATCTTGGCGATGCCCCAGGCAATCGAATGATCGTTGGCGACGCCCATGATGAGGCCGCGCCGGCCCTTCATCAGCGGGCCGTCAAGGACGAGCGCCCGGCTTCCCGGCTTTTGTTCAGACGCCTGCATACTGGTGTCCGCCCTCAACCGTTATAACGCTGGAATGCCAGCGTCGCGTTTGTGCCGCCGAAGCCGAAGCTGTTCGAAATCGCCAGATCGATATTCGCCCCGTCGATGCGCTGGCGGACGATATTGGCGGCGGCGACCTCGGGGTCGATCTCGTCGATATTGGCGCTCGCCGCGATGAAGCCGTTCTGCATCATCAAGAGCGTGTAGATTGCCTCGTGGACGCCCGCCGCGCCCTGTGCATGTCCGGTCAGTGATTTCGTCGCGCTGATCGGCGGCGTCTTCTCGCCGAAGACTTCAAGGATCGCCTTGATCTCGGGAATGTCGCCGACAGGCGTCGAGGTCGCATGCGGATTGATGTAGTCGACGGGCAGGCTTACCCGTTCGAGCGCCATCTTCATGCAGCGCACGGCGCCTTCGCCCGACGGGGCCACCATGTCGGCGCCGTCCGCCGTCGCGCCATAGCCGACGATCTCGGCGTAGATCTTTGCGCCGCGCGCCTTGGCGTGTTCAAGCTCTTCGAGAACCAGAATGCCGCCGCCGCCTGAAATGACGAAGCCGTCGCGATCCTTGTCGTAGGCGCGGCTGGCCTTCTCCGGCTGGTCGTTGCGCTTGGCCGACATCGCGCCCATCGCATCGAAGAGGACCGACAGCGTCCAGTCGAGTTCCTCGCCGCCGCCGGCGAACATCATGTCCTGCTTGCCCCACTGGATCATCTCCGCCGCATTGCCGATGCAGTTGGCAGACGTTGAGCAGGCCGAGCTGATCGAATAGTTGACGCCCTTGGTCTTGAACCAGGTCGACAGATTGGCCGAGCAGGTCGACGACATGGCTTTCGGCACGGCGAAGGGGCCGACCTTTTTCGGGCCCTTCACAGGCTCGGTGCGCGCCATGTCGGCAGCGGCCACGATCGCTTTCGTCGAGGGTCCGCCCGAGCCCACGATGAGGCCGGTGCGCGGATTGCTGATGTCGCTTTCTTCGAGCCCGGCATCGGTGATCGCCTGGCTCATGGCGACCGCGGCATAGGCCGCGCCGTCGCCCATGAAGCGGCGCGCGCGCCGGTCGACCGCCGCGTCGAGGTCGATCTTGAGGCTGCCATGCACCTGGCTGCGAAAGCCCATCTCGGCATAGACGTCCGATTTGACGATGCCGGACCTGCCCTCGCGCAGGCTCGCGAGAACTTCCTGTGTGTTGTTGCCGATCGAGGAGACAATCCCCATGCCGGTTACGACAACTCGCCTCATGGCTGCCTCTTTGTTCGTAGGTTTCGAAACGCCGCGCCCGATCAGGCCGGTTTTTCTTCCGTCTGCAAGCCGACCTTCATGTCGGTGATCGTATAGGCAAGCTCGCCATCCGCCAGGATGGTGCAATCGGCGACGCCGAGCACGAGACGGCGATTGATGACGCGCTTGAGATGAATGTTGTATTCGATCTTCTTCACGGCCGGCGTAATCATGGCGGAGAATTTGACTTCGCCCACACCGAGCGCGCGACCCTTGCCCTTGCCGTCGATCCAGCCGAGGAAAAATCCGAGCAGCTGCCACGCGCCGTCGAGGCCGAGGCAGCCCGGCATGACCGGGTCGCCTTCGAAGTGGCAGGGGAAGAACCAGAGATCCGGCGTGATGTCGAACTCGGCCTTGATCAGACCCTTGTCGTGATCGCCGCCCTTGTCCGATATATGCGTGATCCGGGAGATCATCAGCATCGGCGGTAGAGGAAGCTGGGCATTGCCCGGGCCGAACATGCGGCCGTGACTGCATTCCAGCAGTTCCTCAAGCGAGTACTTCGATTTCTGCTCCGCCATTCCCGTTCGCTTGACTGGCCCTTTTGCCTATCCCGAGCAGGGAAAGGCAGTGAGCCGGTCTTATCTGGGGGTAGGCAACCGCCCGCCCCGGTTTCCCCAATTTCTTGAGCCGCTTCCTAACATATAGGGGGCCTGCCGGGAACGTCTTATCAAGCCTGTCATACCCTTGACAAAGATAGGGCCTCTGCACCATCTTCAAGTTTGTAACGATTAAAAACTAGCCGCGGACCCCTTTTCCCTGAAGGGCCTGCGAAAGGGAGCAATTCCGGTGTCCCAGGATCGGCCCTATAGCCAGACATTGACGCGGCTGCGTGACGCAGGGCTTCGCCCGACGCGCCAGCGGCTGGCGCTGGGCCGGCTGCTGTTCGACGGCGGCGACCGCCACGTGACCGCCGAAGCCCTGCACGAGGAAGCGCAGAAGGCGGGCGTCAGCGTTTCGCTGGCCACCGTCTACAACACGCTGCATCAATTCACCGAGGCGCAGCTTCTGCGCGAGGTCGTGGTCGACAGCGCCCGCACCTACTTCGACACCAATGTCAGCGACCACCATCATTTCTTCGTCGAGAATTCAGGCTCGCTGATGGACATCGACGGCGAAAAAATCGCCGTGACGGGGCTTCCCGCCACGCCGGACGGGACGACGCTTGCCCGCGTCGACGTCATTGTGCGCCTGCAAGGCACGCCCTCGCGCCAGCCCTGAGCGGGCCGGGCGGCGCATCCAGGCCAGTTGCACCTCATTCTTATCTAGAACAATTCTAATCTGTTGACCAAGCGCGCATAGCGGTTCTATGATCGCGGTTAACCGTTTCGCCCGAAGCGGGGTCCGGATTCGCTGGCGTCACGCGAATCCCGGCCGTCACGTCAACAAAGCGCCGCGGTGGCCCCGTCAGGGGTCGGAGCGGCTATGGAAAAGGTGAGGAGCCATCATGTCATCGCTCGCAAAATCCAAAACCCTGGACAATCTGAAGGCGGCCTTTGCCGGCGAAAGCCAGGCCAACCGCCGCTATCTCTATTTCGCGCAGAAGGCCGACGTCGAAGGCTACAACGATGTCGCCGCCGTCTTCCGCTCGACCGCCGAAGGCGAAACGGGCCATGCCCACGGCCATCTTGAGTTCATGGAAGCGGTCGGCGATCCGGCCACGGGCGAGCCCATCGGGCCGACCGACAAGAACCTGAAGGCGGCAATCGCCGGCGAAACGCACGAATACACCGACATGTATCCGGGCATGGCGCGCACCGCGCGCGAAGAAGGCTTCGACGAAATCGCCGAATGGTTTGAAACGCTCGCCAAGGCCGAGAAGAGCCATGCCGGTCGTTTCCAGAAGGCGCTGGACAGCCTCGCCTGAACTTTCGGTCACGATGAGAGTGAAAGGGAGATGGATCGTCCGTCTCCCTTTCATATCCGCCCGCCGCATCTCAGAGGACGTTCATGTCAGAAGGCAGTCTCCACGCGCCGACGCGGCACCCCATCGACTGGCACAACCCGGATTTCTATGACCTGGAGAAGCTCGACGAAGAGCTGCGCCGCGTCTTCGACATCTGTCACGGCTGCCGCCGCTGCTTCAATCTGTGCGACAGTTTTCCCCGCCTTTTCGATCTCGTGGACGGTGCGCCGACCGAAGAACTGGACAGCGTGAAGTCCGAGGATTTCGCTCCTGTCGTCGAGGCCTGCACGCTCTGCGACATGTGCTTCATGACGAAGTGCCCCTATGTGCCGCCGCATGAATTCAATCTCGATTTTCCCCATCTGATGCTGCGTTACCGGGCAGCTGAAGCAAAGGCGCATGGCTTCCCGCTCGTGCCGGCGCAACTCGGCAAGACCGATCGCAACGGAACGCTCGCCGGTCCCGTCGCGCCGCTCGCAAATTGGGCCAGTGCGAAGGACAACAGGCTCACGCGGCCGCTGCTTGAGAAAGTCTCAGGGATAGATGCGCGCGCCGAATTGCCGAAATTCTACGGCAAGACATTCGCCATGCGCGCCAAGGCTCAGGACAAGACGGGCGAAGCCGCGCCGAAAGAAGCGCCTGCCAAGGGCCGCAAGGCGGCGCTCTTCGCCACCTGCTTCGTCAACTACAACAATCCGCAAGTCGGCGAAGCAGCGAGGCTGGTGCTGGCGCATAACGGCGTCGAAACCGTCGTCGCCTATCCCGGCTGCTGCGGCATGCCGTTTCTCGAACAGGGTAACCTCGAAAAAGTTGCCGAGCAGGCGGCGAAGGTGTCGCGCGAGATGTGCGAGCTGATCGACAAGGGCTATGACATCGTGACGCTGACGGCCTCCTGCGGCTTGATGTTCAAATTCGAATGGCCGCTGATCCTACCTGACGATCCGAATGTCCGGAAACTTTCCGCCGCGACCTACGACATCGACGAATACGTCGTCGATATCGCCAAAAAGGAAGGTCTTGCGCCCGGCATGAAGCCCGTCGAAGGCGGCGTCACGGCGCATATGGCCTGCCACGCCCGCGCCCAGAACATGGGCCCGAAATCGGCCGAAATGATGCGCCTCATTCCCGGCATCAAGGTCGATGTGGTCGAGCGTTGCTCCGGTCACGGAGGAACATTCGGCGTCATGAAGGATACGTTCGAGACGGCGATGAAGGTCGGTAAACCGGCGGCGCGCGGCGTCGCCAAAACCGGCAACAAATTCGTCACCTCCGATTGCCCGCTCGCCGGCAAACATCTCGTTCAGGAGATCGAAGAGCTCGGCGAGACGCAGAAGCCGCAGATGCAGCACCCGATCGAGATCATGGCGCGGGCCTGGGGCCTTCTCGACTGAACATAGATCGAAGAGTGGAGTTAAAAAATGTCCGCAGCAAAGCGCGAGATCGAACGCAGCGACATTCTGCCTTACGAGACCTATGC
Organism: Parvibaculum sp.; assembly: GCA_036384055.1. Classification (GTDB taxonomy): domain Bacteria; phylum Pseudomonadota; class Alphaproteobacteria; order Parvibaculales; family Parvibaculaceae; genus Parvibaculum. Next base: position 12,827 of record DASVNC010000133.1, on the reverse strand, counting down.
GCGTGAGCGCAAGGAGCGCCGCGCCCGCATCACCGAGGTCAAGAAGAACCGCCGCATCTCCGTTGGACCCTACGCGACCTTTTATTTCGAGAATTACGAAACCATGTACCAGCAGGTGCATGAGATGCTGCACATCGAGCGCGGCGGCGACGAGCAGGTCGCCGACGAACTCGGCGCCTATAATCCGCTGATCCCCAAAGGCGACGAACTTGTCGCGACGTTGATGTTTGAAATCGACGATGAGCGGCGCCGCGACATGGAGCTTCGCCGCATCACCGGTTTCGAGGCGCATGTCTATTTCGATGTCGGGGGTACGCGCGTCATGGCGGTGCCGGACGAAGACGACGTCGAGCGCACCAAGGCGGACGGCAAGACTTCTTCCGTCCACTTCTTGCATTTCCGGTTCAGGAAGGAAGAGATTGCGAAGTTTCGCGATCCCAAGGTGCCGGTGACGCTCGCCATCGCTCACCCGAATTACGGTCACATGGCGATGGTGCCGGATGCCGTGCGGGCAGCACTGGCGGCGGACTTTGCCTAATCGAAATTCTCGCCGGGATAAGTACCCCAGAGTTGGTCGCGCAGCGTCCAGCCCTCATAGCCGCTCGCCTTCACCTCGCACCACACGCCCTTGCATCCGACAAGCTGGGCTATGACGCCGGCTTCGGCATAGGCGACGACGGACGACGCCGGATCGGGCTCGCCGTGGATGGCGACGGGCGCCGTGTCGCCGGTGCGATTTTCAACGAGGGCCGTCCGTCGTCCGTCGAGCATCGAATGCCAGACCCAGCCGACATCGCCCTCCCGGTCGCGGATGCGCCGCCAACGGTCGGACTCGGCGGTCACCTCGACCGGCAGCCCGCGTTTTTCAAAGACCCATTCGATCGGATAGTCGTCGCCCGGCCCGCGGCGCACGTTGATGCGACCCGACTTTAGGCTGACATAGCGGGGCACGGGCAGGCCGGAGGCCGGACCGACCGTCGTCTTGGGCGGTGTAATGGTCCCCAGCGTCGTCGGTCCTGGCGCCAGCAGGTGGGTCGGCGCCGGTGTCTGGGGCGCGTCCCCGGCGGCCGCTGGTGTCAGCAGGAGGAAGAAGACGGCGGCGGCAAGTCCCGGTTTGAACCCGCCGGAAACGCGGCGTCGCCCGCGAGGATGCTCGGAAAACGCGATGATGATGGTTCTCACAACCGATGCCCAGGGTCCGCTACCTGCCCATCTTTATGGCAAGCGTCCGCCGCGCGGGTCAAGCGTGCTGCGGCCTTGCGCGCGGGGGCGCATGACGGAGATGACACTTGGTCGCCAAGCGCGGCCTCTGCTAGACAAGAAAGGCTGGAAAGCGCCCGCCGGGACTTTGTGTGCCAAGCCCCGGGCGTCCCGGTCGGTAAGCCCGAAACCGAGAGATTGATCGCCGCATGACCACGAACAAACCGCTCGTCATCGTTACCCGCAAGCTGCCCGAGACCATCGAGGCGCGCATGAGCGAACTTTTCAATGTGCATCTGAATGCGAACGATCATCCGATGACGACGGCGGAGCTGGTCTCGGCCGTCAAGGAAGCCGATGTGCTGGTGCCGACCGTGACAGACCGCATCGACGCAAAGCTTCTGGCGCAGGTCGGCCCCGGCCTTCGCCTGATCGCCCAGTTCGGCACCGGCGTCGACAACATCGACGTCGAGACGGCCCGCCGGCGTGGCATCACGGTGACGAACACGCCGGGGGTGCTGACCGAGGACACGGCTGACATGACGATGGCGCTCATCCTCGCCGTTCCGCGCCGCCTCGCGGAGGGTGCCCGCTACCTGCGCGATCACGACGGCAATTGGCCGGGCTGGTCGCCGACATGGATGCTTGGCCGGCGCATCACCGGCAAACGCCTCGGCATTATCGGCATGGGGCGCATCGGTCAGGCTGTCGCAAGACGCGCCCGCGCCTTCGGTCTTGAAATCCACTACCACAACCGCAAACCGGCCAACGCCGTCATCGAGAAAGAACTCGACGCCACCTATTGGGAAAATCTCGACGAGATGCTGCCGAAGGTCGACATCGTTTCGGTGAACTGTCCGCATACGCCCGCGACATTCCATCTGATGAGCGCAAGCCGCCTCAAGCTGCTGCGCGCCGACGCCTACATCGTCAACACGGCGCGCGGCGAAGTGATCGACGAAAACGCGCTGGTCCGCGCGCTCGAAGCCGGCGAGATCGCAGGCGCGGGCCTCGACGTCTTCGAGAACGAACCGGCCGTCAATCCGCGTCTGCTGAAACTGGGCAACGTCATCTCGCTGCCGCATATGAGTTCCGCGACCATCGAGGGCCGTATCGAAATGGGCGGCAAGGTCATCGTCAACATCAAGACCTTCATGGACGGGCACCGTCCGCCCGACCGGGTTATTCCGGCGATCATGTAAATGATCGGCGGAATAGTCCGGTCAAACAAATGAAGCCCGGGTTATTCCGGCGATCATGTAGTCTCTGCCCATAATTCGGCGGAAATCCGCGATTTTTCTGGCATATCCGATGCACGCACATGCTTTGCGACATGCGCAGTCGCGAGTTCATGCCGGAACGCGTCAGAAGATGAGACACATTTCCAGTTATCTCTCGGGACGGGACAATAATTTCAATCTGATCCGCTTTCTGGCGGCGGGCGCCGTTGTCCTTGCGCACAGCTACATCGTGGCGTCCGGCGACAAGGATACCGGCCCCCTGATCGCCTCGACCGGTCACGATCTTGGTTACCACGCCGTTAACGTCTTCTTTGTCGCCAGCGGGTTTCTGATCGCGCAGAGCTGGGCGGCGCGTCCCTCGCTGCCGCATTTCCTGGCGGGCCGTTTGTTGCGGCTTTGGCCGGCGCTCACGGTCTGCGCGCTTGTCGTCGTCTTTGTCGTCGGGCCGCTTGCGACGTCCTTGCCGCTCGGCACCTATTTCGACCTCCCCTCGACCTACGCCTTCGTGCCGAAGGTCATGGGGTTGATACAGGCCGACAGTTCGCTCCCCGGCATCGTGACGACGCTGCACGACGATCAGGGCATCGATGCGCCGCTCTGGACGCTCAAATACGAGGTCTTCTGCTATCTGAGCCTTGCGGTCCTCGGCCTTATCGGCGGCCTTTCATCGCCTTCGCGCTTCTGGCGCTGGATCGCGCCGATCATGATGTTGCTTGTGGCATCAAGCCTGCTGCCGATCGCACACGATGTGACGCATCCCTTTATCCATCTCGTGCGCTTCGGTCTGTGCTTCGGCTTCGGCGTCAGCGCGTTCATCTTCAGGGATCGCGTACCGATGTCGGCCTTCGGCATCGTCGGCTTCTTCCTGCTCGCGGTTCTTCTGCGTCAAACCCTGCTCTACGAAGTTGCGCTCTGCTCTTTCACCGCCTACGCCACGCTCTGGGCGGCTTTCGTGCCGGCCTCTTTCATCCGGCAGTTCAACCGGCTCGGCGACTATTCATACGGTATCTATATCTTCGCCTATCCGATCCAGCAGATGTTCGCCATTCGCCACCCGCGTCTCTCTCCGCTCGATCTCTTCGCCATCGTGGCGCCGATGGTTCTGGCAATCGCGGCGGCGTCCTGGCACTTCATCGAGCGCCCGAGCCTGACGCGAAAGGCCGACCTGGCGCGCGTCTTTGCCAGGTTCAAATATGGCCGGAAAGATCCCGGATCGACGGCGCATCGCCCGTCAGCGGATTTGCCGGATCGCGCTTCAGCCTGATCGTCCGGACCCGCGTTTCCAATGCATCGTAGATGAGCAATCGTCCGGCCAGGCTCTCGCCCGCGCCGGTGAGTTCCTTGACGACTTCGAGTGCCATCATCGAACCGATAACACCGGTCAGCGCGCCGAGCACGCCGGCTTCCTCGCAGGCAGGGACGCTGCCGGCCGGCGGCGCCTCGCTGACGAGGTCGCGGTAATTCGCCAGCGCCTGCCCGTCCGGACCCGCCTTGTAGGATTTGAACGTCGCGAGCTGCCCCTCGAAAGGCCCGACGGCTCCCGAAACAAGCGGCTTGCGCGCGAAGTAACAGGCGTCGTTGACGAGAAAGCGCGTCGGAAAATTGTCGCAACCGTCTGCGACGATGTCGTAGCCGGAAATGATCTCAAGCGCATTCCGCGCCGTAAGCCGTTCCGCATGCGCGACGACGCGCGTGTCGGGATTGATGCGCGCAAGGCTCGCCGCCGCGCTTTCAACCTTCAGCCTCCCGATATTTTCCGTATCGTGGATGATCTGGCGCTGCAGGTTCGAGAGCGAAACAGCATCGGCGTCGATGACCCCGAGCGTGCCGATGCCGGCCGCTGCCAGATACATCAGGCATGGGGCGCCAAGTCCCCCTGCGCCGACGACGAGCACGCGCGCATTAAGGAGCTTCTGCTGGCCCGGCCCGCCGATCTCCTTGAGGACGATGTGGCGCGCATAGCGTTCCAGTTGGGCGTCGGTGAGAGCCATCGTTGTCTTCTCTAAGTTTTTTGCGCCGCCGGGGCGGCGCATCGCCAAATGCCAATATCCAAAGTGCCGGCCTGTGGATATAATAGGGCCTTCGCTTGAGAGCATTATCCGGAAAGTGTCTGTCGAAACATCCCTCACGGGATGTGCGATGGAACCTGCAATCGAAGGCCGCGCCCCCCGGGGCTCGCGCCGCTACGGAAGGGCGTCACATGAGCGACTACTCCACCGATTTCTTCAAGACTTTCCTCGCCACCGCCGCTACTGCCGCGAAGGGCTTTCAGGGCATCAACGCCGAGATGCTCTCCTATGGCAAAGGCCAGCTCGATAGCCGGATCGCGGCTATGAACGCGATGCTGGCCGCCGAATCCGTCAAGGATGCGCTGGAGATCCACTCCGAGTTTATGAAAACCTCGGTCGAGAGCTTCATCGAGGAATCCGGCAAGCTCGGCGAGATGACCACCAAGGTCGTGAGCGAGGTCGCGGGCAGTCTCGCAAAGCCTATGGCGGCATAATCCGCCGCCGGGCTTGCATTCACGATTATGAATGACCAGAATTTGAAATCTGGTCATTCGGGGAAAGGTGCGGGTCGCAAGGTCCGGCAGGGAGAATGCATGGCATCGAAGATGAAATATGTCCGGCTCGGCAAGACCGGGCTCAGGGTTTCGCGTCTGTGCCTCGGCACCATGACCTATGGTTCGAAAAAATGGCGCGACTGGGTGCTGGAGGAAAAAGAGGCGCGGCCCTTTTTTGAAAAGGCGCTCGAAGGCGGCATCAACTTTTTCGACACGGCCGATGTCTATTCCAACGGGGTTTCAGAAGAAATAGTCGGCCGCGCGCTGCGCGATCTCGTCAGGGACCGCGAGGATTATGTGGTCGCCACCAAATGCTTCAACGGCACCGAAGGCCGCAAGACCAACCGTTGGGGCCTGTCGCGCAAGCACATCATGGACGCCTGCGACCGTTCGCTGAAGCGTCTCGGTCTCGATTACATCGACCTCTACCAGATACATCGCTTCGATCCGAACACGCCCATAGAGGAAACGGCGGAAGCCCTTTCCGATCTCGTGAAGGCAGGCAAGGTGCGCTATGTCGGCGCATCGTCGATGTATGCCTGGCAATTCGCGAAATATCTTTCCCTCGCGCGGGAGCACGGCTGGGCCCGCTTCGTTTCGATGCAGAACCACTACAATCTGGTTTACCGCGAGGAAGAGCGCGAAATGCTGCCGCTCTGCAAGGAAGAAGGCATCGGCGTCATTCCCTGGAGCCCGCTTGCCCGCGGCTTCCTCGCCGGCAACCGCCACCGCCAGGGTGGCGGTGACACGACGCGCGCCAAGTCGGACGATTTCGCCGGACAGATGTATTACAACGATGGCGACTTCGCGGTCGCCGACCGCAACGTCGAGATCGCGAAGAAGCTCGGCGTGAAACCGATGCAGACGGCGCTGGCCTGGATTCTGTCGAATCCGGCTGTCACCGCGCCGATCGTCGGCGCATCGAGGCTCGAACATCTGGACGATGCGCTCGGCGCGCTGGAGATTGCGCTGTCGGCCGACGATAAGGCGGCGCTTGAGGCGCCTTACACGCCGCACACCGTTCTCGGTCACGTCTGACGCGGGTGATGGCGACCGTCCGATTGTCGGTGCGCCGTTTCAGCCGCCACCTTCGCAGTGACGATTGTCTGAAGTTATGCGTGCCGGCAATTTCCCTTTCGAGCGCGGCCAGTCGTTCGGCGTTGCACGCCAGCATGGCGACGCGATAGCCGCCCTCGGCGAAACGCCGCTGAATGGCCGCGCCGATGCAGGCCCAACGGCTCTCAACATGGCGATGGGTTGCGTCATGGTCGGCTCTTTGAGTGGGCGAAATTCAGCCTACGACGGAACGAGTCTCACTTGAGAACTTGAGGCCAAAGATGAGTTCCAAAAAAGAACCTGCCAAGCTAAGCTCCGCCTCAAGGGAATTGTGGAGACGACGATGCGCTGGGAAGACCTCGGCCGTGAGCCATGCTCGATTGCGCGCGCACTATCGATTGTCGGTGACCGCTGGACGCTGCTCGTGATCCGCGATTGTTTTTCCGGCGTTCGCCGTTTCGAGGAATTCGAGGCGCGGCTCGGTATCGCCCGCCACGTGCTGGCCGAACGATTGAAGAAGCTGACCGACGCCGGTGTATTGGTAAGGGTCGCCTATCAGGAGCGTCCGCGCCGCGAGGAATATTGCCTCACCGAAAAAGGCCGCGACCTCCATCCGGTCATTGTCATGCTCGCCCAATGGGGCGATCGCTATATGGCGGGCGAAGACGGTCCGCCGGTCGAACGCGTGCACGAGCTCTGCGGCAAGGTCTTGCAGATGCAGCCGATATGTTCGGAATGCGGCGAGCCGGTCGCTGCGCGAGACGTCACTATGCGTCCGGGTCCCGGTGCGGAGGCGCGTGCGCTGCCGCCGCGCAACGTCTAGAGCGTTTCCAGGTGAAGTGGAATCCGGTTCACCGTCCGGAAACGCGACAAACAATGAGTTAGAGCCCTTCATCGTTTCAATGAAACGATGAAGGGCTCTAAGCGTCAGGCTTTTGCCGGCTCCACGCCGTCGCGCGCAAAGCGGTTGGCAATGACGCTGACGATCACAAGCTGAAAGAAGTGGAAAAGCATCAGCGGCGCGATGATGAGGCCGAGCGCCGGCGTCGCGCCGAACATCACTTTCGAAAGCGGCACGCCGGTCGCCAGCGACTTCTTCGAGGCGCAAAAAAGACAGGCGATGGAATCTTCCCTGTTAAGGCCGAGGAGCCTGCAGGGAATTTGCATCAATCCGTAGATGACGAAGAAAAGCCCGATGACGCCCACGATCATGATGAAAAGCAGCGAAACATCATGCGCGCTCCAGACACCTTCCTTGATGGAATCGCTGAACGAATTATAGACGATGGCAAGGATGACGGCGCGGTCGCAGAGCTTCAGCCATGCGCTGTTGCGCGCGGCCCATGCCGCAAGCCAGCGATGCGCGATCTGTCCCAGCGCCGTCGGCAGCAGCACGAGCAGCACGATCTTCAGAATCACCGATGAAAGCGGCAGCGAGTGGCCGGTCGATTTCATGTACCAGGCCATCAGGATCGGCGTGACGAAAACGCCGAGAAAAGCCGACAGCGTTGCGTTGAAAATGGCGACCGGCACATTGCCGCGCGCCAGCGAGGTCATCGCGACCGACGACGAGACCGTGCTCGGCAGGGCGGCGAGGTAGAAGAAGCCGAGCTGCACCTCGGGCGGCAGAAGCCCGCGTGTCAGGAAGAGCGCCGCCAGGACGACAATCGGAAACAGGACGAAAGTGCCAAGCTGAACGGCAATGTGGATTTGCCATTTGGCGAGCCCCGCCCTCATCTTCTCCGGCGCCAGCGTCAACCCATAGAGGAAGAAGACGATGCACAGGCCGTAGTTCGCCACCCACTCGACATGGAGCGGCCCGCCGGTGACGCCCGGAGCCGGCCAGACGATCGCCAGCGCGACGACCGCCATCAGAGACAGCAGAAAGCCGTCGATATTGAGCTTTTTCAGCATGAGCCGGAACGTGTGAGGGGATCAGATGCCGTCGAAGAGCGCCGTCGATAGGTAGCGTTCGGCGAAATCCGGAATGATCGTGACGATGGTCTTGCCCTTCATCGACGGTCGCGTGCCGACTTCGAGCGCCGCCGCAATCGCCGCGCCAGATGAGATGCCGCAGGGAATGCCTTCCATGCGCGCGACTTTCCGCGCGGTCTCGAAGGCCGTCTCATTGCCGATGGTGACGACCTCGTCGATCAGCGAGCGGTCGAGATTGCCGGGGACGAAGCCCGCGCCGATGCCTTGAATCTTGTGCGGGCCGGGCTGGCCGCCGGACAGCACGGGACTGTCTTCGGGTTCGACGGCGATCATGCGGAAACCGGGCTTGCGCAGTTTCAGAACGGAGCCGACGCCGGTGAAGGTGCCGCCCGTGCCGACACCGGAAATGACGGCATCGACCTTGCCCTCGGTGTCGTTCCATATCTCTTCGGCCGTCGTCCGCTTGTGAATGGCCGGGTTCGCCGGATTGTCGAACTGCTGGGGCATCACCGAGTTGGGATGCATCGCCATGACTTCGGCCGCCCGGGCGAGCGCGCCGCGCATGCCCTTTTCGGCCGGCGTCAATTCGATCTGCGCGCCCAGCAGCGCCAGCATCTTGCGGCGTTCGATCGACATGCTCTCCGGCATGCAGAGGATGAGCTTGTAGCCCTTGGCCGCGCAGACGAAAGCGAGCGCAATGCCGGTATTGCCCGAAGTCGGTTCGACGATCACGGTATCGGGCAGAATCTTTCCCTCCCGCTCCAGCGTCTCGATCATGGCGACGCCGATGCGGTCCTTGACGCTCGCCAGCGGATTGAAGAATTCAAGTTTGAGCAGAATATCGGCGACGGCGCCTGCTTCCTTCGCCATGCGGTTCAGCCGCACCAGCGGCGTATCGCCGATGGTTTCGGTGATGCTGTCGTAGACGCGGCCGCGGCCCGGCGTTTTATTCGCTTCGCTCATGCTCGTCTCCCGTTTCAAATCGTGAAGTCTGCTGTCGGCGCGCCGTTGCCCACGCCCGCCGTTTCGGCGCGGCGGCAAAGGTCATCGACCGTGATCTTTTCCAGCCGTTCCATCAGGTCTTTCTGCACTTCTTCCCAGAGCGGCGCGATGACGCGCTCACCGAGGTCGGACGGCCCGCTCGTAACCGGGTCGTCGGCGGACTCCATCGCGCCGACAACGCGCACAACCTCGCCGACCGTAATCCGCCGCCGCTCCCGCGCCAGCCGGTAGCCGCCGCGGGGCCCCCGCACACCCTTCAGAATGCCGGCATGAACAAGCTGCTGCATCACCTGCTCGAGATAGCGCTGCGGAATGCCTTGCCGCTTGGTGATTTCCTTCGACTGGACGGGATCCGGCCGCGCATTGATCGCCACATCGACGACCGCTTCGAGCGCAAGCCATGTTTTCTTGGACAAACGCAGCATGTTGTTCCTCAGTTCCTGCCCGTGCCTGTTGAGCCGAAACCGCCCGCGCCGCGCGCCGTTTCGTCGAGGCTTTCCACTTCCGAAAGAACAGCCCGCGTCACCGGCGCGATCACCATCTGGGCGATGCGCGCGCCGCGCGTGATCGTGAAGGCTTCCGGGCCGTGATTGATGAGGATGACCTTCACCTCGCCGCGATAGTCGCAGTCGATCGTGCCCGGCGAGTTGAGGCAGGTGATGCCGTTCTTGGCCGCAAGGCCCGAGCGCGGCCGCACCTGCGCCTCGAAGCCTTTCGGCAAGGCGATGGCAAGGCCGGTCGGCACCATCGCCCGCGCGCCGGGGGCTAGCACCAGCGGCTCGGCCTCGGGCACGGCCGCGATCAGGTCCATGCCGGCCGCGCCTTCGGTTTCATAGCGTGGCAGCGCCAGACCTTCGCTATGCGGTAGCCGTTGAACGGCAATGGAGACGGAACTCATGCCTTGGCCTGCTTCGTTTCAAAATGCGTGAGAATGCGCCGCGCCAGCCGTTCGGCCACGGCCTGTTTGGGGAGCAGCGGCCAGTCTTCACGGGCGCCGCCGGTGATGAGATGCACGGTGTTGAGTTCGCCGCCCATGACGCCCGTTTCCGGCGAGACGTCGTTTGCCACGATCCAGTCGCAGCCCTTGCGCAGGCGTTTGGCGACCGCGTGCTCAATCACTTTTTCGGTCTCGGCCGCGAAGCCGATGACGAGCGACGGACGGTTGACCGGAAGACGCGACAGCGTCGCCAGAATGTCCGGGTTCTCGACCAGCGTCAGCACCGGCGTTTTCGCACCCGGCTCTTTTTTCATTTTCTGATTTGCGTTGATGTCGACGCGCCAGTCGGCCACCGCCGCCGCGCAGATCGCGACATCGGCCGGAAGCGCCGCTTCGCAGGCCGCCAGCATCTCGCGCGCCGTCTCGACGTGGCGAACCTCGACGCCGGGCGGATCGGGCAGGTTGGTCGGCCCCGCGACAAGCACGGTCTCCGCGCCCATGCGGGCGAGCGCCGTTGCGATGGCGTGGCCCTGCTTGCCCGACGAGCGGTTGGCGAGATAGCGCACCGGATCGATCGGCTCATGCGTCGGGCCCGATGTGATGAGCACGCGAACGCCCTTCAGCGGTTGCGCGCCCTCGAATTCAAGCTCGGAGAAATGCGCTTCGATAGAGGCGAGAATTTCGGCGGGCTCCGCCATGCGTCCGGGGCCGTACTCGCCGCAAGCCATGTCGCCGTCATTCGGCCCGACGATATGAATGCCGTCGGCCATCAGCTGTTCGAGGTTCCGCTGCGTCGCGCGATGGTGCCACATGCGCACATTCATGGCAGGCGCGATCAGGACTTTTTTGTCTGTGGCCAGAAGCACCGTCGTCGCGAGGTCGCCCGCCAGGCCGCCCGCCATCTTCGCCATGAGATCGGCGGTTGCGGGTGCGACGACGAGAAGGTCCGCCTCGCGGGACAGCTCGATATGACCGATCTCGGCCTCGTCGGTGAGGCTGAAGAGATCCTGATAAACCTTGTCGCCGGTCAGCGTGCCGACCGAGAGCGGCGTCACGAACTCGGCGCCCGCCCGGGTCAGGATGGCGCGCACGGCCGCGCCGCGATCCTTGAGACGCCGGATCAGCTCCAGGCACTTGTAGGCGGCAATGCCGCCGCCGATGATGAGCAGAACGCGGCGGTTTTTGAGGGTGTCACTCACATCGAGGTCTCCGGCTGGGGCGGCAGGCGTCGCCCGGCGGCTGAGTGGGGAATATAGGGTTTCACGTCCCCTTTGTGGAGATCAAATCTTTCACCCGCTCAAATTGGTAAAAATACCCGCGAAGCCCGCAACCCTCGATCCGGCTCAGAAAAGCCGGAAAAGCACGACGGCCAGCAAGGCCCCCGCCACGGCCCAGAGCGCCGGCGCATAGGCCCGTCGCGTCTGGGCGCGGGCCAAGGCCTCGGTCGAGGAGGGGTGAAGCTTCAGCCCGTCCTCGTCGACGCTTTCCGAGAGCAGGCGGGCGGTGCGTTCGGCACGCACGAGGAAGTCCGGCAGGTTGCCGGCGAGGCGGCCGAGTTGAACCGCGCCTGCCGCCGCCTCTTCGAGCCGCGTCTCGGGCGCAAATTGCTCGGTCATCCAGGAGCGCAGAACGGGCTCGGCGCTCTCCCAGATATTGTGATCGGGATCGAAGTGCCGCGAGACGCCCTCGATCACCACCATCGTCTTCTGCAGCAGAATGAGCTCCGGCCGCGTCTTCATGTCGAACTGTTCGGTCACCTGGAACAGCTGCGCAAGCAGGCGCCCCATCGAAACGTCGCGCGCGCTCCGCCCGAAGATCGGCTCGCCGATGGAACGCAGCGCCTGCGCGAAGGCATCGATGCTTTTTGTGTGTGGCACGAAGCCGACCTGGAAATGGATCTCGGCGACACGCCGATAATCGCGGCGGATGAAGCCATAGAGAATTTCCGCCATCGTCCGGCGCTGCATTTCATCGAGCCGCCCGGTGATGCCGAAATCGACCGCGACGAGCGTGCCGTCCGCATCGACGAAGAGATTTCCCTGATGCATGTCGGCGTGAAAGAAGCCGTCGCGCAGCGCATGCAGCAGGAAAGACTGGATGACCTGCGTGCCGAGCTTCTTCATGTCGTGCCCGGCGGCAACCAGCGCCGCGCGGTCGGAGGCAGGAATGCCAGGCACCCATTCAAGGGTCAGCACATGGCGCGCGGTAAGTTCCCAATCGACCTTCGGCACGCGAAAGCCCTTGTCGTTGGCGACGTTCTCCGCCATCTCCGACATGGCGGCCGCCTCCAGACGGAAGTCCATTTCCGTCTTCACGCTGTCAGCAAGCGTCTGCACGATTTCGACCGGCCTCAGCCGCCGCGCCGGCGCATGCACGCGCTCGACGAGTTCGGCGATCCAGAAAAAACTGTCGAGATCGTTCTCGAACCGCGTTTCGATGCCCGGGCGCAAAACCTTGACGGCGACGTCGCGGCCTTCCGCGTTTGCCTCGTCGGGCATCGTCCGGGCGCGATGCACCTGGGCAATCGACGCCGCGGCGATCGCATCGCTGAAGGACGAGAAGAGATTTTCCAGCGGCTGTCCAAGTTCTTCTTCGACAATCGCCCGCGCCTCGGCCGTCGGAAAGGGCGGCAGCTTGTCCTGAAGTTGCGTGAGGTCGGTCGCCAGTTCCGCGCCGATGATGTCGGGTCGCGTCGCCAGAAACTGCCCGAGTTTGATGTAGGAAGGCCCAAGTTGCATCAAGGCTGTCGCCAGCCGCACCGCCGGCTCCGCGCCGTTGACGGCGATCTCGCGCCGTTCCCACGGCATACGGACTTTCGCCAGCGCCATCAGCGCCAGAAGCGGCCCCGGCATTTCGCCGCGCAGCTCCAGCGGAAAAAGCGCGTCGTGCCGCG
>DASVNC010000132.1:0-7562 GCA_036384055.1 Parvibaculum sp. | reverse complement strand
AGTTCCGGAAGATGCTCGACGGCTACCGGCTCGTGACCGCCGAGATTGTGTACCGGATGCCCGATCATCCGGCGATCCTGCAGACCTTCATCTGGCAGGAATACGATCTCGAGCCGCGCTTCCCCGCGCTCAGCAAGTTCCTCGACTTCTGGGAAAAGAACCTCGAAGGCCCGCTGCATTCGGTGCGCATTGCGACCAAGCGCGTCATCAGCCCGGCCGAGTTTCCGTATGCGGAATATGTAGAGACGTTGCATTAAGGGAAGGAAGGCCCTCACCCAACCCTCTCCCAGAGGGAGAGGGCTAGACAGGCGATCTTCAAAACCCCTCTCCTTTGGGAGAGGGAGGGGCCCGCGCCGAAGGCGTGGGAGGGTGAGGGCCTTCTTAGCCCCGCGGCAATGCCTCGACGAAGACGATGGGCTCGCCGCCGGCGGGGCCCAGGATTTCGTCTTCCCACATCACGCGGCGGCCGCGGATGATCGTGCCGATCGGCCAGCCCTGCACTTCGACGCCGTCGAAAGGCGTCCAGCCGCAACGGCTGGCGATCCACTTGTTCGTGATGGTGCGGCGCGCGTTCATGTCGACGACCGTGAAGTCGGCGTCATAGCCGACCGCGATGCGGCCCTTGCGCGCCATGCCGAAAATGCGCTGCGGGCCCGCCGATGTCAGATCGACGAAACGCTGCAGCGTCAGGCGCCCGGCGTTCACGTGATCGAGCATGACCGGCACCAGTGTCTGCACGCCCGGCATGCCGGACGGCGTGTTGGGATAGGTCTGGTCTTTTTCGGCGCGGGTGTGCGGCGCGTGGTCGGAGCCCAGCACGTCGATGATGCCGCCGGTAATGCCCTTCCAGATGCCGTCGCGATGCTCGCTGGAGCGGATCGGCGGGTTCATCTGCGCATAGGTGCCGAGTTTTTCGTAGCATTCGGGCGCGGCGAGCGTCAGATGCTGCGGCGTCGTCTCGGCGGTGGCGTAGTCTTTTGCCGCCGCGAGCAGCGGAATTTCGTCGGCGGTCGAGATGTGCAGCACGTGGATGCGCTTGCCGGTTTCGCGGGCGAGGCGCAGAAGCCGCGTCGTGCAGAGGACGGCGGCTTCGGCGTCGCGCCAGACCGGATGCGTCTCGACATGGCCTTCGAGCGCCAGCGCCTTGCGGTCGCGCAGGCGGAACTCGTCTTCGGAATGGAAGGCGGCGCGGCGGCGGATCGCATTCAGGACGCGGCGCACGTCGTCGTCGCTGGCGACGAGCAGCGTGCCGGTGGATGAGCCCATGAACACCTTGATGCCGCAGCAGCCGGGCTGACGCTCGATCTCGGGCAAGAGGTCGACATTCTCAGTCGTCGCACCGCCGTAAAAGGCGAAGTCGCATTGCATGCGATGTTGCGCGCGGCGGACTTTGTCGGCAACGGCGTCGGGCGTCGTCGTCGGCGGCGCGGTGTTCGGCATTTCGAAGACGGAGGTGACGCCGCCGAGCACGGCGGCGCGGCCGCCCGTCTCGAAGTCTTCCTTGTGCTCGTTGCCGGGCTCGCGCATATGCGTCTGGCTGTCGACGACGCCGGGCAGAATATGAAGCCCCGTCGCGTCGATCGTCTCGGCGGCGACGGCGCCGTGCAGGTCGCCGATGGCGGCGATGCGCCCGTCGCGCACGCCGATGGCGGCGCGGCCGATGCCGTCCTGATTGACCACGGTGCCGTTGTGCAGGATGAGGTCGAAGGTCGAGATCACGCCATTGCCTTTTCGGTTTGGGGTTCGGTGCGGGCGAGCAGCGCCAAGGCGGCTTCATAGACCATATCGACGGTCAAATCCTGCATCGCGTTCGGGCCGTTGAAGGCCGAGCCCTGTTCGGCGAGAATCTCCTCGCGCGAGCGGGGCCCGCGCACCTGCGCCGTCTTCGTGCCCCAGGGATCGTAGCGGCCGTCCGGCGTCGGGCCGAAGAGGCCGAGCGTCGGCGCGCCCGCCGCGGCGGCGAGATGCATCAGGCCGCTGTCGTTGCCTATATAAAGTCTGACGCGCTCGAAACAGGCGGCGACGAGGGTCAGATCCTCGCCGACCAGTTCGATGCGGCGTTCGTCCGGCACGGCGTCGACGATCGGCCTGGCGAGATCGCGCTCGCCCGGCGCCAAAGCGATCAGCACATGGGCGCCGGCCAGCTTGCCGCCGGGGCCGGTCAGGCGGCGAACGATTTCGGCATGACGCTCGACCGGCCACATCTTGCGCGGCCAGGCGGCGGAGGGGCCGAGCGCGAGAACGGTGCGCCCGTCCGGGATCAATTCCTTCGCCCGCGCCCGCGCGGCCTCGCCCGGCCAGACGCGCGGCCAGGGCGCGGGATTGAAACCGGCGACGCCCGCATTGTGAATGACCCGGTGCAGCGTGTGATTGGCGCGCAGGACGTGGCGCTTTTTCGTCCAGAGGGCCCAGGCGGTGGCCGAGCCGCGCAGATCGACCACGGCCTCGAAGCGGCGGAACATGGTCTGGCCGAGGAGCTTGCGCCAATGGCCGGCCCAGGGGGCCTTTTTGAGGACGATGATGCGCTCGACGCCCGGCGCGTGGCGGAAAATGGGCTCGGCCAGCGGGCCGCAGGCGACCCAGAAGCGGGCGCCCGGATACCGCTCCATCAGACCGGCAAGCAGGCCCGTCGAAAGCACGGCATCGCCGATCCGGTTGGCCGTGATGAAAAGAATGCGCATTCCGGCCGGAGACCCCGCTTGCGGCGGCATGGAAAAGGGTGCGGAGTATAGAAGTGCAATCCGCGACCGCCAAGGCGGCGGCTTGCATTTGCAGAGGCGCTTTCCCAAATCGGTCGGGGTGCTACCATCCGACCGATGGATTGCCGGGGCTGGACTTATCAAATGAGAGCTGGCGAATGGGCGAACTGAAGGCCGCGGTCCTACCCGAGCGGGGGGTCTTGCGCGTCGGCGGGCCGGAGGCACGGCCCTTTCTGCAAAACCTCGTTACCAACAATGTCGATCTGGCCGACGGAAAGCGTGCGGTCTATTCCGGGCTGCTGACGCCGCAGGGGAAATTCCTCTTCGACTTTATAATTTCCGCCGACGGCGACGGGCTGCTGCTCGATTGCGACGGCGCACGCGCGGCCGATCTGGTCAAGCGGCTCAACTTCTACAAGCTCCGGGCGCAGGTGACGGTCGAGGATGCGAGCGCGACGCACAAGGTCGTCGCGGTCTGGGGCGGCGAAGTGAAGGCGAAGGGCGCGATTACCGATCCGCGCCTGCCTGCCCTCGGTGCCCGCATCGTCACGGACAAACCCGACGACGCGCTGAAAGCATCGGGCGCCGACGAGGCGACGCCCGCCGACTATCACAGCCATCGCATCGGGCTTGGCGTCGGCGACGCGGCGCATGATTTCGAGCCCGACCGGACATTTCCGCTGGAGGTCAATTTCGACGAGATGAACGGCATCGACTTTCAGAAGGGCTGTTTCATCGGCCAGGAAGTGACGTCGCGCACCAAGCGGCGCGGCAGCGTCAGGAAGCGGCTTCTGCCCTGCATCGTCGAGGGCGATCTGCCCAGGCCGCATACACCGGTTCGCGCGGCGGCGCGCGAAGTGGGCACGGTTTTTTCCGGTGACGCCGGGACGGGGCGCGTGATGGCGCTGTTGCGGCTCGACCTCATCAACGGCGCGACGCTCGAAGCGGGCAATTCGGGCCTCACGCCGGAAAAGCCGGCCTGGGCGACATTCGAGATCGAGGGCGTCGCCGGAGACGATGACGATGCCTGAGAAGAAAGCGGCGGAGAGCGGTGCTTGCCCGTGGCCGGGCGACGACCCCTTTTACCGCGCCTATCACGACGAGGAATGGGGCGTGCCGGAATTCGACGACCGGGCGCTTTTCGAGAAACTGGTGCTCGACGGTTTTCAGGCCGGGCTGTCGTGGATCACAATTCTCAGGAAGCGGGAAAATTTCCGCGACGCCTTCGACGGGTTCGAGCCGGAGCGCATCGTTCGCTACAAGCCGGCGAAGATCGAGAAACTTTTACAGAACGAAGGGATCATTCGACATCGAGGCAAAATCGAAGCAACGGTGACGAACGCGCGCGCTTACCTCGATATCATGGACCAAAATGGAGGGTTCTCGGGCTTTCTCTGGAGCTTCGTCGACGGCAAGCCGCAGCAGAACGCCTGGACGCGCATCAAATCCGTTCCCGCCGAAACGGAGATGAGCCAGAAGCTCTCAAAAGCACTGAAAGCAAAGGGATTCCGTTTTTGCGGCCCGACCATCGTCTATGCGTTTGCGCAAGCGGTCGGAATGGTCAATGATCATCTGGTGACGTGTCCGCGCCATTCTGAATGCGCTCGCTTAGGACTTTCGAAACGCAGCTGAACGAAGTTTCTTTTCGACGCCGCATGCTTTCGCCACAATGTGGCCGCGAGCAGGCCAAGGTGCGGCGGCATTGTCGGCCTCGTTTAGTAAAAGTACAGGGAGGCACCGATGTTCAAACGCCCGAAGGACGCTTCGGAGTCCAACTCGACACAGGACGGGTCGCTGCCGCTGTCGTCGCCCGGCTCGCGCATCGTCGAAAAAACCAGCCAGACCGAGAGAGCCGCTCAGACAGAGAGCGAGACTTCCGCAAACCGCGTGGTGACACCCGCATATGAAGTGAGGAAGCCAGCCGTGCGCACGCTTCAGACCCATTCTTCTTCCCAGCCTGGCATCACGCCGGCGAACCTGCATGTCGGCCGCGGGCTCAAGCTCGAAGGCAAGATCCAGTCCTGCGACAGCCTCGTCATCGAAGGCGACGTGCAGGCGACGATCGAGAGCGGCACGCTCACCATAACAGAGACCGGCGAAGTGCGCGGCGAGGCGACCGTCGATCAGGCGGAGATCAACGGCAAGTTCGACGGCACGCTGATCGTGCGGAAATGCCTGACGATCAATGCGACCGGCAAAATTACCGGCACGGTTCGCTATGGCGAGCTCAAGGTCGAACAGGGCGGCAAGATCAGCGGCGAAATCGAAGCGACGGAAGCCGCCGGAAATTCTTCATCGGCGCGCTCCGCTTCTGCCAGCAGAAGCAGCGACAGCATGAGCCCGGCGGCGTCGGCCTGACATCTTGCCGCCCGGACTGGCCGGCATGCGCGCGCCCCTGGTGCTCTCCGGGGGCCGCGCGCATGCCGGTATCCGCGCCCGTCTTGTACCTTCCGGGATTCCCCGGGCCCGTTAACTCCCCAGATTTTCTTACATAACGGCTCCCTCCCCCACATTTAGTTAGGTGGTGGAAACGAATTCGCCGGTGTTCTACCCTTGGCGGCAACAATAAGGGGCGGGATGGCGGATTCGCGGCGGCAAGACGGGCTCTCGGCCCGCTCGCCCGGAACGCCCGGAATAATCGGGTGAGGATGTGACCAAAGTCGTGATCAGCGGGACCGGCGTCTACACGCCGCCCAACTCCATCAGCAATGCGGAGCTGGTGGAGTCCTTCAACGCTTATGTGCGGAAATTCAACGCCGAGCACGCAGCGGCGATTGCGCGCGGCGAAACCGAGGCGCTGCAGGAATCGAGCGCCGAGTTTATCCATAAGGCATCCGGCATCGAATCCCGCTACGTGATGAACAAGGACGGCATTCTCAATCCCGACGTGATGGCGCCGCGGCTGCGCCAACGCTCGAACGACGAACCCTCGATCCTCGCCGAGATGGCGGTTGATGCCGCGAGGAAAGCGATGAAGCGGGCGAACAAGACGCCAGCCGACATCGACGCCGTGCTCGTCGCCTGCTCGAACCTCGAGCGCCCCTACCCCGCCATCGCCGTCGAAGTGCAAGACTTGCTCGGCATCGAGGGGTTCGGCTTCGACATGAACGTCGCCTGCTCGTCGGCGACTTTCGGCATCCAGACCGCTTACGACATGCTGCGCTCGGGCTCGGTTCGCGCAGTGCTGATCGTCGATCCGGAAATCTGCACCGGCCATCTCAACTTCCGCGACCGCGACAGCCACTTCATCTTCGGCGACGTCTGCACCGCGATCATCGTCGAGCGCGAGGAGACCTGCACCGTCAAAGGCGCCTGGGAAATTCTCGGCACGCGGCTGCTGACCAAATTCTCCAACAACATCCGCAATAATTTCGGCTTCCTCAACCGCACGACGCCCGAAGGCATCGGCGCGAGGGACAAGCTCTTCGTGCAGGAAGGCCGCAAGGTCTTCAAGGAAGTTGTGCCGATGGTCTCCAAGCTCATTCTGGAACATATGGCCGATGCCGGGCTCGACCCGAAAGACCTCCGCCGCATGTGGCTGCATCAGGCCAACAAGGGCATGAACGACATGATCGGCAGGAAGGTTCTGGGCCGCGACCCCGAGCCCGGCGAGCAGCCGAACATTCTCAACGAATATGCCAATACGAGTTCGGCCGGCTCCATCATCGCCTTCAGCCAGAACAGCGAAGACCTGAAGCCGGGCGATCTGGGGCTCATCTGCAGCTTCGGCGCCGGTTACTCGGCGGGCAATGTGCTGGTGCGGAAGTGCGCCTGAGGTTTCGCCAGCCAAACTGAAGTGTCGTCCCGGGATGACAGCATTGGGTTTGTGCCATGCGACGTTCAGCTGCCGCCGCCCTCAGTGCGCCATCAGGACCGGGATCGTCGCGTGGGAGCGGATGTGCTGCGTCGCCCCGCCGACGATGAATTCGCGCAGGCGCGAATGGCCGTAGCCGCCGACGACCAGCAGATCGACGCCGAGCTTCTCCGCCTCTTCCAGAAGCACGCTGCCGATGGCGCGGCCCTGCGCATCGACCAGATGCTCTTCCGCCGCGATGCCGTGTAGCGCCAGATAGTCGGCAAGCACATTGGCCGGTTCCGGATCGAGCACCTTCTTGCCGATCGAGAGAATGACGACCTTCCTGGCCTTGCCCAGAAACGGGATCGCGGCGGTGGCCGCGTGGGCCGCGACCGGGCTTTCGTCCCAGCCGATGGCGACGACGCCGCCGATGTTGATGACGCAGGCCTTTGGCGCGATCAGCACCGGACGGCCGGCGCTCATCATCGCGGCTTCGAGCGTGCTGCCGCCGGCGACGCCGACATTGCCTTCGCCGAAGACGACGATGTCCGAGAGACGGCTCTGGGTGGCGACCACATCGTCGCGGTGGCCGACCACATCGAGGAAGCGGGCGGAAGGAAGCGTCGCATTGCTGCTTTCCTTCACCAGCGCGACATTCGCCTTGGCGGCAGCGTCGGCGAACATGATGCGGGCGCGGGTCGATGCCGCGTCGGAACCTGCCTTGGCCGCGCTCAGCAGATCCTCGATCACTTGGCCGGAAACGCCGTCGCCGAGATAGGGCAGCGCCTCGGTCGGATCGGGCCTGACGAAAAGGCCGACGACCTGCGCGCCGAAATTCCGCGCCACCGTCATGGCCGTGCCGAGGACGACGGCTTCGGCGGCGTTGCCTGAGAGTGGCACCAGAATTTTCCGCACCGGCATATGCTTTCCCCTCAGGCTTTGGGTAACAGCGGCGCGCGCTCGCCGCCGAGAAGGAGGACGGGGCAGCCGGCCGCCGCCGAAAGACGCGCGGCATCGTCATCGTCGCCGAGCCAGTCGGCATTGACGACGAGAAGGCCCGCGCCGAT
>DASVNC010000131.1:0-7626 GCA_036384055.1 Parvibaculum sp. | reverse complement strand
AGTCGATCGATTGCCCTTCACGGGCGGCGGCCATGTCGGGCGAAAGCGCGGCACGGAAGCGCCAGCGCGAAACGTCTTCGGCATTCTCATAGGCGACAGGTTCGCCCAGCGCCGCCAGCAGCGCCGCCGTGTCGCTGGCGGGGAAACTCGCCTCGTCGAAGCCGCTGACGACTGGCTTCAGCGCCCGGACAGGCAACCCGCGGGCCCGCAACTGGCGGACCAGCATCGACGAAACGTAGGTCTTGCCGACATCGGTGCCGGAAGAGGTTACAAAGATCGTGGGCATGTTGTTCGACCGCTAAATTCCCTCCCCCTTGCGGGGAGGGGTTGGGGTGGGGGTGTAAAACTTCCGACGCAGTCGGCCATAATTTCTTCCGCGCCCCCCACCCGAGAAATTCGCGAAGCGCGCATTTCTCGACCTCCCCGCGAGGGGGAGGTGGAAGGCTGCAAACTTCAAACTCTACTCGGCAGCTTGGCGCGGCAAAATCCGCTCTCGCACCAGCGCGGCCAGGCGAAGAATGTCTTCGTCCCGGTGCTCGGCGGTGAAGGTGAACCGCAGACGCGCGGTGCCCGCCGGAACGGTCGGCGGACGGATGCCGGTGACGAGGAAGCCTTCTGCTTCGAGCAAGGCCGAGGCGCTCAAGGTCGCTTCGGCGTCGCCGATGATGAGCGGCACGATGGGGCTTTGCGGCTCGGGCAGATTGAGGGCACGAGTAAAGAGCGACGCCTTCTTCACGGGCAGGGCCGCATAGTCCGGGCTCGCCTCGATCACATCGAGCGCGGCGATGGCGGAGGCGGCGGCCGCGGGCGGCAGGCCGGTCGAGTAGATGAACGTGCGGGCGCGGGTGCGGATGAAATCGCAAACGGCGCGGCTCGCGCAGAGATAGCCGCCATAGGCGCCGATGGCCTTCGACAGCGTGCCCATTTGCAGCGGCACTTGGGCCTTCGCGCCGGTGACGAAGCTCGATCCCCTGCCCTCGGCGACGACGCCCAGCCCGTGCGCGTCGTCGGTCATCAGCCAGGCGTCGTGGCGTTTCGCCAGCGCCGCGAGTTCGGCGACGGGGGCGAGGTCGCCGTCCATGCTGAAGACGCCGTCGGTCAGGATCAGGCAATGCTTGGCGCTTGCCCGATGCGCGGAGAGAAGCGCTTCGACGTGAGCGAGATCGTTGTGACGGAAGATATGGGCGTCGGCGCCTGAGAGTTTCGTTCCGCTGAGGAGGCAGGCATGCGCCAGCTCATCGGCAAGGATGAGATCGCCGGGGCCCGCAAGCGCCGGCACGATGCCGAGATTGGCGAGATAGCCGGACCCGAAAACGACGCAGTCTTCCGCCTGTTTCAACTTTGCAAGGCGCGCTTCGAGCACCGCATAGAGCGGATGATTGCCGGTGACGAGGCGCGAGGCGCCGGAGCCCGTGCCGTAGCGGTCGGTCGCCTCCTTGGCCGCCGCGATCACGTCCGGGTGATGGGAGAGATTGAGATAGTCGTTGCAGCAGAAGGAAATCAGCGTCCGCCCATTGCGGCGCACCTCGACCGCGCCGTAGCGATCCGTCTCGATGAGGCGGCGGCGCAGCGAGCGGGCGTCGAGCTCGTCGAGTTTGGCGGAAGCGAAGCTGTCGAGCGTCTTGCTCATGCGTTCACCCTGATGACCGGCTTGCCGACCATGCGGCGCTCAAGAAGCCGTTGGAGAACCTCACCCGCTTCGGCAAGCGGAAAGCTCGCGGCGGGTTCGGGATGGATTTTGCCTTCGACGACCCATTGGCTGAGCGTCTTCAGCAGCGGGCCGTTGATCTTCGGATTGGCGCGGATTTCTCCGCCCCAATCGACGCCGACGAGAGAGGCGCGCTTCAGGAGCGCGAGGTTGAGCGGCAATTTCGGAATCTCGCCATTGGCGAAGCCGACCACCAGATGCCGGCCGCCGGGGGCGAGGCAGCGGAAGGCGGTTTCCGAATAGGCGCCGCCGACCGGATCGTAGACGAGATTGACGCCGCGCTTTTCGACGAGTGCGTCGAGCGATTTCCGCCATTCGGGTTCGCTGTAATCGAGCACCATGTCGGCGCCATGCTTTTTGGCCGCGTCACGCTTCTCCGCGGTCGAGGCGGCGGCGATGACGCGCGCGCCCATCGCCTTGGCGACGTCGATGGCCGCCATGCCGACGCCGCCAGACGCGCCGAGGACGAGGACCGTTTCGCCGGGCTGGAGCTTCCCGCAATTTTCAAAACCGTAAAGCGCCGTGCAGTAGGAGACGAGGAAGCCGGCGGCGGCTTCGGCGCTCATGCCATCCGGGATCGAGGTGCAGATCGCGGCAGGGATCGCGATCTTTTCGGCGAGCGCGCCGCGGTTCGAGAGCGCCATGACGCGCGTGCCGATGAGGTCGCCGACGACGCCTTCGCCCACCGCCTCTATGGTGCCGGCGATTTCGCTGCCGGGTACGAAGGGGAGCGGCAGCTTGACCTGGTAAGTGCCGCGCACGAAAAGCGCATCGACGAAGCCGAGACCCGCAGCCTCGACCGCGATCAGCACTTCGCCCGGCCCCGGAACGGGCTCATCCATTTCGGCGATGGTGAGGCCCGAAGGCTCCCCGTAGCTGACGCAGCATACCGCCCGCATTTAACAAAACCTTCAGTAGAAACATCGGCTTCCGCCCGGACCCTAGCCCGTCTTGCATTGCGAAGAAAGCTGCCTATGCTCGGCTCCCAAAGCCAATTGCCAGAAGGAAGCCGGGGGCCATGACCATCCAGACCCGCATCGAAGACGCCGCCCGCGCGACGACCGCGCGGACCAACCCGGACGCGCTCCGCCATGACTGGACGCGCGACGAAGTGCAGGCGCTTCACGACCTTCCCTTCAACGACCTCCTCTTCGAGGCCCAGCTCGTCCATCGCCGCTGGTTCAACGCCAATCAGGTGCAGAAATCGACGTTGCTGTCGATCAAGACGGGCGGCTGCCCGGAAGATTGCGGCTACTGCGCGCAAAGCTCGAAGTTCGAAACGGGACTTAAAGCGACGAAGCTGATGGAGGTCGAGCGCGTGCTCGCGGAAGCCCGCAAGGCCAAGGCCGCCGGCGCGTCGCGTTATTGCATGGGCGCCGCCTGGCGCTCGCCGAAGGACCGCGACATGGACGCCGTCTGCGCGATGGTTGAAGGCGTCAAGGCGATGGGCATGGAAACTTGCATGACGCTCGGCATGCTCTCGGACGAGCAGACGATGCGGCTGAAACATGCCGGCCTCGACTATTACAATCACAACATCGACACGTCCGAAGATTATTATAAAGAGATCGTCACAACACGGACATTCGCCGACCGGCTGGAAACGCTGGAGCGGGTGCGCAACGCGGGCATCAATGTATGCTCGGGCGGCATCGTCGGCATGGGCGAGGAAAAGCTCGACCGCATCGGCATGATCGTGGCGCTCGCCAACCTGCCGGAGCATCCGCAGAGCGTGCCGATCAACCAGCTGATGCAGATCGAAGGCACCGACCTCGGCCATTCCGAAGTGATCGACCCGATCGAATTCGTGCGGCTGATCGCGGTCGCCCGCATCACCATGCCGAAATCGGTCGTGCGCCTCGCCGCGGGCCGCGAGCACATGACGGACGAAGCTCAGGCGCTCTGCTTCCTTGCCGGCGCCAATTCGCTGTTCATCGGCGAGAAGCTGCTGACGACGAAAAACCCCGGCCAGGACAAGGATGAGCGGCTGTTCGCCAGCCTCGGGCTTGAGCCGATGCCGGCGCATGCCTGCCCGTCGGAGAAATGAGCCGGCCGTCTTTTCCTCCACCCAATCCGCTTCTGAACGACGTTCCCGGCTGGCTGGCTGAAGGCTCGCGGCATATCTGGCTGCCCTACACGCAGATGCAGACGGTGCCGATGTCGCTCCCCGTCGTGAAGACGGATGGCGTGCGCCTGACGCTGGCTGACGGGCGCGAACTCGTCGATGGCACCTCGTCGTGGTGGACGGCGGCGCATGGCTACAATCATCCGCATATTCGCGAGGCGGTGACGGCGCAGCTCGGGCGCATGCCGCATGTGATGCTGGGCGGCCTCGCGCATGAGCCTGCGCTCACGCTGGCGACACGGCTGGCGAAGCTGCTGCCCGGCGACCTCGATCATGTCTTCTTTTCGGAATCGGGCTCGGTCTCGGTCGAGATTGCGATGAAGATCGCCGTGCAGTTCTGGATCAACAAGGGCATCAAGGGCCGCAAGCGCTTCGTCTCGTTCCGCGGCGGCTATCACGGCGACACGCTGGCCGCCATGTCGGTCTGCGACCCCGATGACGGAATGCACACGCTTTTCAAGGGCGCGATTGCCGAGCAGCTCATCACCGACCTGCCGGTGACGCCCGAGAAGGACGCGGCGCTCGATGCGTTTCTTGGCCAGCACGCCCATGAGGTCGCGGCGGTGATGACCGAACCGCTGGTGCAGGGCGCGGGCGGGATGATCTTCCACGATGCGAAAACGCTGACGCGGCTCCGAACCCTCTGCGACAAGCACAATGTGCTCTTGATCCTCGATGAAATCTTCACCGGCTTCGGACGCACCGGCACGATGTTCGCCTGCGAGCAGGCCGGCATCGTGCCCGATCTTGTGACGCTGTCGAAAGCGCTGACCGGCGGAACGATGGCGCTCGCGGCCACCATCGCCCGGGCGCCCGTCTTCGATGCATTCCTCGGCGAGGACGCATCGCGGGCGCTGATGCATGGGCCGACCTATACCGGCAATCCGCTCGCCTGCGCGGCGGCCAACGCGTCGCTCGATCTCTTCGAACGGGAGCCGCGTCTGGCCCAGGTCGCCCGCATCGAAGCGCAGCTCACGCAGGAGCTTGCGTCCGCCCACGCGCTGCCCGGCGTCGTCGATGTCCGCGTCAAAGGTGCGATCGGCGTTATCGAGCTCGAAAAAATCAACGACCTCAATACGATGAAACGCCGCTTCGTTGAGGAAGGCGTCTTCGTCAGGCCGTTCGGACGGATCGTCTACACGGTGCCGCCGCTCGTCATCGGCGAAGACGATCTTAGCCGCGTGACGCGCGCGATGCTGAAGGTCGCAGGCGAGACCGCGCGCCGCTGAGCGCCCGGCACGCCGCTGCGGCATGTGCCCTCACGGACACTTTTTGTGGTGTTATCCACAGACGGCCCGACAACATGTTGAGCCAAAATGGTGCACACACTACTCTCGCGGCGGTCGCCTGGGGGAAACTGATTCGGTTCCTGACACTCGCAGACTTGAGCTTCGCAGACCTTCGGCGCGACGGGCACGCGCTATCGGGGACTGCGAAGTTGGCTTTTGTTGCGTCCGTTGCTCGCCCGGTCCACGACAACAGGGTTCCGAAAGCATGCATGTCATAGCGTTCGCTTCTCAAAAAGGCGGTTCGGGCAAGACGACGCTTGCCGGCCATATCGCAGTCGAGGCCGAGCGTCAGGGCGCGGGTCCGGTGGCGATGGTCGATACCGATCCGCAAGGCAGCCTCGCGCATTGGTGGAACGCGCGGGAGGCCGACCGGCCCTTCTTCGTGCGCGCCTCCAGCGACGGGCTGGCGCATGATCTGGCGCGGCTGAAGGATGGCGGCGTTCGCCTCGTCATCATCGACACGCCGCCCGCCATCACCTCGACCATCGGCCAGGTGATCGCGCTCAGCGACCTCGTCGTCATTCCGACGCGGCCCTCGCCCCATGACTTGCGGGCGGCAGGCGCCACCGTCCGGCTTTGTGAGGAAATCGGCAAACCGCTGGTTTTCGCGGTCAACGGCGCCAGCCCCCGGGCCCGGATCACCACCGAGGCCGTGATCGCCCTCTCCCATCACGGCCCCGTCGCCCCCTCGATCGTCCATCAGCGAATCGATTTTGCATCCAGTATGATCGACGGGCGAACCGTGATGGAGATTGCGGCGCAGACGAAATCGCCTGACGAAATCCGCGAATTGTGGATGTTCCTCAGCGACCGGCTCATGGGGCGCGAGACATCGCCTTTCCTGTCGGGTAGTTTCGCCGGGACCACGCTTAGAGGCGCCGCCTGAAGCGTGCAGCTCTAGAGTGAGAATGCGCGGATGTCCAAGAAGCCTGCCTCGTTGACCAGCGACCTGCTTGCGCGGAAAGGCGAGGCCGAACCCTCGTCTATCGACCCCGCCGCGCGGATGACGCTGTCGGCCGGGCCGGATTTTCCGCCCTATGGCAGCGGCGGCTTCGGCGGGCACGGCGATGACGGCGAGGGACGCCCCCGACCGCCCGAACCCGAAATCATCTATACCGCCGAAGAGACCCGCTCCGGCGGCGGCAGCGCCCGCCTCATCATCGGCGCGGTGCTCGCTCTCATCGTCATTGGCGGCATCGTTCTGACCCTGTCCAGCCGGACCGACCGGGGCGTTGCGCCGGTCTCGCCCGGCATCACGACCCAGCAGGCCCCCGCAGCGGCCACGGAGCAAACACCGCCCAGCGAGACAGCCACGGCTGAGCCCGCAGCGCCGGGCGCGCCTGCGGCATCGGCGGTAGCACCCGAGACTCCAGCCACCACGCCGGCGGCACCGCAGCCGGAAACCACGCCAACGCCCCAGGCCTCCATGCCTCAGGCCTCCACGCCTCAGGCGGCCGCGCCGGAGGCTGCGACCGTGCCGGCCGAACAACCGCAAAACCCGGCAGCGACGGCCGAACCTGCCCCGGTCCAGTCCCCCGAAGTTCAGGCCCCGGCGGCCGAGGAACCGGCGCCTGCGGAAAAACCTGTCGCGGCCAAGCCCGCGAGCAAGGGCGTCTATGTCCTGCAATTGCAGGCGCTACGCGACGAGAAGAGCGCGCGGGCATCCTGGGCGCATCTGACGAAGCGTTATGCGGCGCTTTCGGGCCATGCGCTCGACATCGAGAGGGCCGACCTTGGCGACAAGGGCGTCTGGTACCGCGTCCGCGCCGCGGGCTTCGCGACCAAGGCCGCCGCCGCGGGCACCTGCGCCAAGCTCAAATCCGCCGGTCAGGACTGCATCGTCAAAAGGCGCTGAGACTTCCGATACCGCTTCGGCCAGTGTAAGTTCCGCGCCATCTGATATTGGCTCGCGGAAAGTGTGGACATGATCGAAGCGGTGATTTGGGATTTCGGCGGCGTGCTGACGTCGAGCCCGTTTGAAGCCTTTGCGCGCTACGAGCGTGAGCGCGGACTGCCGGAAAATTTCATTCGCGGCATCAACGCGACCAACCCCGACAGCAATGCCTGGGCGCTGTTCGAGCGATCGGAATGCACGCTGGCGGAATTCGACGAACTCTTTGCAAAGGAAGCCGCGGCTCTCGGCCACGACGTGCGCGGCCGCGCCATCGTCGAACTTCTGTCGGGCGATATACGTCCGCAGATGGTCGAAGCACTGAGACGCTGCAAGGCGCGGGTGAAGGTCGGCTGCATCACCAACAACGTCTCGGCGGGCGAAGGCGTGGGCATGGCGCGCAGCAGCGAGAAGGCGGAAGCGGTGGCCGGAATCATGGCGCTTTTCGACCATGTGATCGAAAGTTCCAAGGTCGGCATCCGCAAACCCGATCCGCGCATCTATCAGATGGCCTGCGAGACGCTCGGCGTTTCGCCCTCGGCTTGCGTCTATCTCGACGATCTCGGCATCAACCTGAAGCCCGCCGCGGCGCTCGGGATGAAGACGATCAAGG
>DASVNC010000130.1:0-1760 GCA_036384055.1 Parvibaculum sp. | reverse complement strand
GACCGCCTGCGGCAGAATGTCAGCCGCCGTCTTGTCATCGGCCGTGGCCGTCTGCTGGTCCGCTTTGGATGCAGTTGTGTCGGCTGTTTTGCTTTTGGCGTCGACCGGCAGGGCGGTCTCCACCGCCGTGTCGCCGGTGACACTGGTGTTGACGGTTGCACCGGCGGCCGGTTGGGCGGCGTCGGGTGCGGGGGCGTTGGCCGGCTTGCCGTCGGTTCCGGCCTTGGCTGATTTGGCGTCCGTGGCGGCGGCTTTTGCGTCGGCTGCGGGGCTGGCGGGCGCCTGCTGAATGGTGACGGCGGGGGCGGCGACAACGGGTTGGCTGGCCCCGTTCTGGTCGCTACTAGTATCCTGGGAGGAGGCGGTGCTATCGGACGTCGAGCCGTCCGATGTCTGGTCGCGCTGGCTGGCTTCATCGCGGCGGGCGGCCGCACGGGCGCCGGCGCTGTCGTCGCTGCGGCTGGCGTCGTCCAGATGACGGTCGAAATTACTCGCGCTGTCCGACGAGGGGTCCGGCTGGCGGGTCGGGACCGCGAGCATCGAGGTCGGATCGACCTGGCTGGTGCTGAAACTGATCGAAGACGACAGACCCATAACGCCTCACCTGGGAAGAGAATTGTCCGGGCTCATGAAAGCAATCGCCGGGCCATCCTTGAGCAGAAGAAAAATCATTGTAATTCAATGGTTTAAAGATTGACGTCGTGGTCCGGCGCAGCGATATTCCTGCCGGGTGCGGCAGTTTTTGCCGCATAAACCCGTGCTTGCGGGGGGCGGGCCAGCGCCTATGATGCCGCCCTTCCGGCGAACCGGGCTTGCCCCCGGACTGCCCGAAGTGCCCCAGAGTGAACGAGCCATGCGCGACGTCTTCGATGAAACGACCGGCCTGAACAGCCTCGACCTCCCCGGACGGCCGGCGGAGACGCGGGTGGTCGTCGCCATGTCGGGCGGGGTCGATTCCTCGGTGACGGCGGCGCTGCTGAAGCGCCAGGGCTATGACGTGGTCGGCATCACGCTGCAGCTTTACGACCACGGCGAGGCCGTGAAGAAAAAGGGCGCCTGCTGCGCCGGGCAGGACATTCAGGACGCGCGCCGCGTCGCCGATCAACTCGGCATCCCGCATTACGTGCTCGACTATGAAGAGCGGTTTCGCCGCGCGGTGATGGACGACTTTGCCTCCTCCTATGCGGCGGGCGAAACGCCGATCCCCTGCGTTCGCTGCAATGAGCGGGTGAAGTTCCGCGATCTTCTCGACACGGCGCGCGATCTGGGCGCCGCCGCGCTCGCAACCGGACATTACATTGCCAGCCGCGCCGGCGCGCAGGGACGCGAACTTCTGCGCCCGCGCGATCTCGACCGCGACCAGAGCTATTTCCTTTTCGCGACGACGCGCGAACAGCTGGATTTCCTGCGCTTTCCGCTCGGCGATCTGACCAAGCAGGAAACGCGCGCGCTGGCCGCGGAGATGACGCTTTCAGTTGCCGAGAAGCCGGACAGCCAGGACATCTGTTTCGTGCCGTCGGGGCGCTATGCCAGCGTCGTCGAACGGCTGAAGCCGGGCGCGGCGGACGAAGGCGACATCGTTCACATGGACGGTCGCGTTCTCGGACGCCACAAGGGCGTCATTCATTACACGATCGGTCAGCGGCGCGGGCTCGGCCTCGGCGCGAACGAGCCCGACGCGCAGCCGCTTTTCGTCGTGAAGCTCGACGCCGCCCGCTCGCGTGTCATTGTCGGCCCGAAGGCGGCGCTGGCGACGCACC
>DASVNC010000129.1:0-4740 GCA_036384055.1 Parvibaculum sp. | reverse complement strand
CCGGCGGATGCCTATTCGCCCTGGGATCTCTGGAATGCACCCGGCCTCAAAGGCACGCCGATGGCGCTTGCCGCCGCCGGCATTCTCGCCGCCAATCCGCACAACACGCAGCCCTGGATATTCCACGTCGCCGACGACCGGATCGAACTTTACGCCGACACCGCGCGCAACCTCGGCGCTTTCGATCCCTATTTGCGCGAATGCATATCGGGCTCGGCTGCGCGGTCGAAAACATGATGCAGGCGGCGGGGCCGAACGGCTTCGCCATCACGGTCGATGTCGCGCCCGGATCGTTGCTCGCCCTGGCCGAGCGCGGGGGCCATGTGCTCGCCGCGACGCTGACGCTGACCAAACTCTCCGCGCCGCAGGAGGGCGATGCGCTTTACGGCGCGATCCCGAAGCGGCATACCAATCGCTATCCCTATGACCGCGCCAAAGGCCTGCCTTCCTCGGCGAAGATGATCCTGGCCGACACCGCTGAAGACGACGGCATCAAGATTTTCACCTTCGAGGACGGCGACGACCGGACGCGCTTCGACGCCGCCGTCGTCGCGGCGACGGAAGAGATTGTCGCCGATGCCGAGATGGACGAGGCGAGCGGGCGCTGGATGCGCGAAACGCCGCGCGACATCGCCGAACACCGCGACGAGCTTAATTTCGATACGGCGGGGCTTTCACCGTTCATCACGCTCGCCGCGAAACTTCTGCCCACCCTGCCCGCCGAGCAAAGCCACAAGGCCTGGCTCGCCCAGACGCGCGACAGCCAGCTGCCCTCGGCGCCGCTTGTCGGCTTCATCGCGGTCAAGGATCGCTACGACCGGCCGCAATCGCTTGCCGCGGGCCGTGCCTGGCAGCGGATGCAGCTGACCGCGGCGACACTCGGCTTCGTCATGCAGCCGATCAATCAGCCGGTCGAAACCGTCGACCGCGAAAAGCAGCTTGGCAAAGAAGCGAAGTCCGAGACGCGGCTCACCGATATTACCGGCGCGCCCGACTGGCAGCCGACCTTCGCTTTCCGCGCCGGATTTCCGACGCGGGACGCGGCGCGAGCCCCGAGGCGGGCGCTGAAGGATGTGTTGGGTTAGGGCGGAGATTGCCGCCATCCTTCGAGACGCCGCTTCGCGGCTCCTCAGGATGAGGACTTCTCCTAGATCAACCTCATGCTGAGGAGGCCGCGCCAGCGGCCGTCTCGAAGCATGGCCGACTAAGCCGCCTGCGCCGCGACGCGTTCGCGCGTCGCGGTGAAGCGGACATGCGGCCATTTCTCGGCGGTGTAGCCGAGTTCCCAATTGCTCTTGGCGAGGAAGACCGGCGCGCCGTCGCGGTCTTCGGCCATGTTGCCGCGATGGGCATCGACGAAGCGTTTGAGTTCCGCCGGATCTTCCGCCGTGACCCAGCGCGCCGTTTCGAAGGGCGCCTGCTCGAAGCTCACCTTGATCTCGTATTCGGTCTCGATGCGGGCGGCGAGCACTTCAAGCTGCAAGCGGCCGACGACGCCGACGATCCAGTTGGCGCCGAGCTGCGGCTTGAAAACCTGCGTCACGCCTTCCTCGGCGAGGCTTTCCAGCGCGCGCCGCATGTGCTTTGCCTTCATCGGATCGTCGAGGCGGACGCGCTGCAGGATTTCCGGCGCGAAGTTCGGGATGCCGGTGAAGGTCATCTCCTCGCCCTCGGTCAGCGTGTCACCGACGCGGATGGTGCCGTGGTTCGGAATGCCGATGATGTCGCCGGCGTAAGCCTCGTCCACCAGTTCGCGGTCCTGCGCGAAAAAGAGCGTCGGATTGTGGATGCCGATGGTCTTGCCCGAGCCCGAGACGCGCAGCCGCATGCCGCGCTTGAACTTGCCCGAGCAGATGCGCATGAAGGCAATGCGGTCGCGGTGGTTGGCGTCCATGTTCGCCTGCACCTTGAAGACGAAGCCCGAGACCTTGGGTTCGTCCGGCTGGACAAGCCGCGCCGACGAGGGCTGGGGACGCGGGCTCGGCGCGAAGCGGACAACGGCATCGAGCAGCTCGCGCACGCCGAGCTTCCTGAGCGCGCTGCCGAAATAGATCGGCGTCAGGTGGCCGGCGCGATAGGCATCGAGATCGAAGGCAGGCGAGCCTTCGCGGGCAAGCTGCATCTCCTCGCGGAAGGCGGCCAATTCCTCGGCGCTCATATGGTTGACGACCTCGTTGCCCGAAAGGC
The DNA here is from genome assembly GCA_036384055.1 of Parvibaculum sp. Classification (GTDB taxonomy): domain Bacteria; phylum Pseudomonadota; class Alphaproteobacteria; order Parvibaculales; family Parvibaculaceae; genus Parvibaculum. Next base: position 2,553 of record DASVNC010000129.1, on the reverse strand, counting down.
GCGTCGCTTCCTTGCCCTCGTTCATGCGGTCATAGGGGATGAAGCGGTCATGCTCGGGATCGAAGACGCCGCGCAGGAGGCCGCCCATGCCGGCAGGCCACATCATCGGCGCGGTGTCGAGCGCGAGCTTCGAGGCGATCTCGTCCATCAATTCGAAGGGGCTGACGCCTTCGCGGTCGATCTTGTTGATGAAGGTGATGATCGGCACGTCGCGCATGCGGCAGACTTCAAAGAGCTTCAGCGTCTGCGCTTCAATGCCCTTGGCGGCGTCGATGACCATGATGGCGCTGTCGGCGGCCGTCAGCGTGCGGTAGGTGTCTTCGGAGAAGTCCTCGTGGCCGGGCGTGTCGAGCAGATTGCAGGTGATGCCTTCATAGGCGAAGGTCATGACGGCGGAGGACACCGAGATGCCGCGCTCCTGCTCGATCTTCATCCAATCAGAACGCGCGCGCCGGTTGTCGCCGCGGGCCTTGACCTGGCCGGCAAGGTGGATCGCTCCGCCCATCAGCAGCAGGTTTTCGGTCAGCGTCGTCTTGCCGGCGTCGGGATGCGAAATGATGGCGAAAGTCCGCCGTTTACGCACCTCGTCCGAGCCGCTCCCGCGGCTGTCGGTGTCCGTCGTGCTCACTCTTCTCTCCAGGGTCGATTTGGCGCGGACCCTACTCCAAGGGGCCGGACCTGTCATCCGGCGCGACATCATGCCCGCGCGTGAGACAAGATGCCCGAGTGCGGGGCCCGCGCAGCCGGGCCATGTTCAGTTCATCAGTATTCACCGAGAGACCGAAACCATGACCACTGCACGCGACGTCGCCTCGCCTCATTTTGAGGCCGCCATTGCCGAGGCCCGGGAGAAACAGCTTTCGACCGATGCGGTTGCCCGCATTTTCTTCGAGGGCGTGCTGCGTGTCTGGCGCGAGACACGCTCGCCCGAAGACATCCGCGCCGAACTCGTCGAAGCCGCCGATCATCTCGACCCGGACGAAGACTTCAACTTCATGCGGCCGTGAGACCCGGTTCCTAACCGACTTTCTCCTGCAGGAAGTTCCGCCCCTCGCGGTCCTCGATCTCGACCACCCAGAGGTCGGGATCGAATTTGCGCTGCCTGTCTATATAGGCGTCGGCGTCGGGCTCGGGCACCGGGGCGGCGCCTGTGCCCGACATCCAGATCAGGGCGCCGTCGCCCGCCCGCGCCGGTGTGAAGACCTGCGCCGTCCGGTCGAGCCTGTTTACCTTGACGAGCACCACGCCCGACGTCGCGTCGCCGCGGCGGACGACCATAGCGGCGGCGCCCGCCACTTCGCAGCGGCGGATCAAGGCTTTCACCCAGATTTCCGCCTTCAGTCGCGGCGCGGTTTCCATAGTCCTCGTCCCCGGTTCCGATCGTTCGCCCCCTGCGGCGGCAAGCTATGACAGTTTAGCGGCTTTATGCATTTGCCGAAGCTTTGCCGTGGTCCTAAACTTGCTAACAAGCTGTTAATGCGGGGTGCGCCCGGCCCGAAAACGGACAGTTGTGCCCTGTCGGCTCAACCTTCCGGCGTCAGGCGTCACCGGGAAAAGCATTCGGCGCATGCGTTCAGGAGGGGTTTTACATGTCGAGTGATCGTGGCCGGCGCGCTGGCGCGCCGTGGGCTGGCGTCAAGCGCGGCTCAGGTTTGCTGCTCGCTCTTTCTCTTCTGGCCGGTTGCACCGTCGTTCAGGGCGACACCGCGAGCCTCGACAACATGAAGACCGCGGCGGCAACGCCGGCGCCGGCAGCCGCGACCGCCAATCCCGCGTCGAACGATCTGCTCAGCACCGGCAGCCTTGCCGACGCCAGCATCGCCAGCGCCGGCATTCCGATCCCGCTGATTTCGCCGCGCCACCTCAATGTGCGTGTGGCTTCGATCGATCCGCGCGCCGGTCTCGGCTCGCTCACGGGCGGCGTGCCCATCGAACAGCTTGCCGGCGTCTATCTTCATTACGACGACGCGCTCTCCGTCGCCGAGGCCAGCCGCCTCAATACGCCGAAGGAAGTTCGCCGCGTCTTGAAGAGCCTGCGTTTCTCCGAACCGGAAACGATGGCCGAGGGCTGGTATGCCGTCCGCGCCGCCGCCGCAGCCCAGAACGCGCTGTTCGCAGAGGGCGTGCGCAACGAAGTTCGCCTCAAGGGCAAGGACTTCGTGCTCGCCTCGCTCAACGAAGCCAATTATGTGCTCCGCTTGCCCGGCGCCGCCTCCGCCGTCACATCGGTCATGGCGTCGGTCGCCGCCGAGAACGACCGCATGATGGCGCTCAAGCAGAAGTTCCTCGACACCGCCTACAAATTCCAGAAACAGAAATGGGGCATGACCGCGCCGCTCGAAACGGTGAAAGCCGCCGATGCCGGCCCGTCCGCCAGCTCGTCCTTCAGGGCGGCGCTGGCCGAGCTTTCGCCGGTGACGCCCGCCCAGGCCTATTCGGCGACCGTGATGACCAAGATTCTGGCGCAGGGCGCGCGCGAGATCATTTCAGCGCCGCTGACCACGGTGGCCGCGCAGAACGACGAAACCTCGTCCTGCCTCAACTGGGCGCGGC
>DASVNC010000128.1:0-1939 GCA_036384055.1 Parvibaculum sp. | reverse complement strand
GCTATTCCACGCCTCGACCGCTGCCGTGGTCGATGCTCTGGCGGAGCTTGGCGCCGATATCAATGCCCGCGATGAAAATGGATTGCCGGCACTTTATTGTGCCTACCCGCTCGATGTCGCACGCGCGCTCGTTGCGCATGGTGCCGATGTTCGCGCTCGCGGCGAATTCGGGTGGACGGCGCTCCACATGGAGGAGATTCTCCGGATCGAGCGGCGCGAAATCATCGAATTTCTTCTCGCGTGTGGCGCCGACATCAATGCCCGCGACGAGATGGGGCAGACGCCCTTGCACGAAGCGAAAAAGGCCGACATCGCAAATCTCCTTCTTTCGCTTGGGGCCGACGTCACCATTGCCGACGACTTCGGTCACACCGCTCTCCACGATGCGGCCGCGCATCGCGGGAGCGATCTCGTTCGGTGTCTTATCGCCCATGCGGCAGCGGTCGATGCGAGAGACCGGCAGGGAAACACGCCGCTCCATCTCTCGAGAGAGAAAGGGTCGGCAGCGGCGCTCCTGGCTGGCGGCGCGGCGGTTCTCGCGCGGAATGATGCGGGCGAGACGCCCCTGCACCTTGCGCGCGACGCCGACATCGCCGATTGCCTTCTGGCCGCGGGCGCGGATCTCAATGCGCGCGATACCGCGGGCAACACGCCGCTCTGCAAAATGCCGCCCTATCACGGCTGCGAAACCATCACCGCGCTGTTGCTGAGGCGGGGCGCCGATCCGAAGGTACGGAATGCAGTTCGCCGGACGCCGCTCCACAATGCGGTTGCCTTTGGCGGGCCGAGCATCACGCTCCTTCTCGATGCCGGGGCCGAAGTCAACGCGGTCGATATGGACGGGCTGACGGCTCTCGACCTGGCGCTCGAATGGAAGCATGACGGCGGAGAGCGGGCGGGTGCGCTCATGGCGCGCGGCGCAAAAAAGGGGTCGGACTTTCACTGACGCAGGTATAGTCGGCTGAAAACGAGCGAGCCGTTCGCGGTGGACTGCACCGGCGGCGTGGGAGGGGATCCAATGGCACAACCGGCCTCGGTTTCGGATTGGCGCGGGCGGGCGAAGGCCCGGCTGCCGCGGATGATGTTCGATTACATCGACGGCGGCGCTTATGCCGAGATCACACTCCGGCGCAATGTCGAGGCAATGGAGCAGGTGGCGCTGCGCCAGCGGGTGCTGCGCGACGTCTCGAAGCTGCATCTGTCGACCGAGCTCTTCGGCGAGAAACTCGCCATGCCCGTCATTCTGGCGCCCATCGGCATGGCTGGGCTTTACGAACGGCGCGGCGAGGTGCAGGCGGCGAGGGCGGCGGAGAAGGCGGGGCTTCCTTTCTGTCTTTCGACCGTCAGCATCTGCGCCATCGAGGAAATGCAGGCGAAGGTCGCAACGCCTGTCTGGTTTCAGCTCTACATGATCCGCGACCGGGTGTTCATGGCCGATGTGCTGGCGCGGGCGAAAGCGGCAAAGGCGCCTGTCCTCGTCTTCACCGTCGATCTGCCGGTCCCTGGCGCGCGCTACCGCGATGTGCGCTCCGGACTTGCCGGCCAGCGCTCGTTTGCCGACATGCTGAGGATCGGTTTCGACACCGTCAGCCATCCGGCATGGGCCTGGAACGTCGGCTTGCGCGGCCAGCCGCATACTTTCGGCAACATCGCCAAGGCGATGCCGAATGCCAGGGGCACCAGCGATTTTGCCGCCTGGATCGGCAAGAATTTCGACCCGAGCGTCAGTTGGTCGGACATCGCCTGGGTGCGCGAACATTGGGATGGGCCCATCGTCATCAAGGGCGTTCTCGACGCGGAAGATGCGCGGCTTGCGGCGGACGTCGGTGCCAACGGCATTGTCGTTTCCAATCATGGCGGCCGTCAGCTCGACGGCGTGCCGGCAACCATCGACGCGCTGCCTGCGGTCGTCGATGCGGTCGGGGGCAAGGTCGATGTG
>DASVNC010000127.1:0-4494 GCA_036384055.1 Parvibaculum sp. | reverse complement strand
CGCGTTTCGATGCCCGGGCGCAAAACCTTGACGGCGACGTCGCGGCCTTCCGCGTTTGCCTCGTCGGGCATCGTCCGGGCGCGATGCACCTGGGCAATCGACGCCGCAGCGATCGCGTCGCTGAAGGACGAGAAGAGATTTTCCGGCGGCTGCCCAAGTTCTTCTTCGACAATCGCCCGCGCCTCGACCGTCGGGAAGGGCGGCAGCTTGTCCTGAAGTTGCGTGAGGTCGGTCGCCAGTTCCGCGCCGATGATGTCCGGTCGCGTCGCCAGAAACTGCCCGAGTTTTATGTAAGACGGGCCAAGCTGCATCAAGGCCGCCGCCAACCGCACCGCCGGCTCGGCGCCGTCGATGGCGACCTCGCGCCGTTCCCACGGCATACGGAGTTTCGCCAGCGCCATCAGCGCCAGAAGCGGCCCCGGCATTTCGCCCCGCAGCTCCAGCGGAAAAAGCGCGTCGTGCCGCGCCATGACCCGCCCGGCGCGCGCAAGGCGCATGAGGTTGATGAACGCACGAAACATGTCAGAGACGCCAGCCGGAATGGATCGCCGCGATGCCGCCGGTCAGATTGCGGTATTGCACGCGCGCAAAACCCGCGGCCTCGATCATCGCCTTGAAGCGTTCCTGGTTCGGAAAACGCCGGATGCTTTCCACAAGATATTGATAGGGCTCGGCATCGCCCGTCACCCATTTGCCCATCTGCGGAATGGCGCTGAAGGAATAGGCGTCGTAGATCGCATCGAGGCCGGGGATCGCCACCTCCGAAAATTCCAGACAGAGGAAACGTCCGCCGGGCTTCAGCACCCGGAAGGCGTCTTCGAGCGCCTTCTCTATATGTGTGACATTGCGGATGCCGAAGGCGATCGTATAGGCGTCGAACGAGCGGTCGGGAAAAGGCAGCCTCTCGGCATCGCCGCAAATGAATTCGACACGGCCCTCGAAAGCCTGCGCCTCTGCCCGCGCCTGGCCGACGCCCAACATGTGCGGGTTGATGTCGCAGACGCTGACATGGGCGTTTGGCCCCGCGCGCTCCAAGAGCCGGAAGGCAATGTCGCCGGTGCCGCCCGCGACATCTATATGCGCGAAAGCCCTCTCGCTGCGCGGCGGGTTGAGCCAGTCGATCAGGTTCTGTTTCCAGGCACGGTGCAGGCCGCCCGACATGAGGTCGTTCATCAGGTCATAGCGCGAGGCGACCTGCTCGAACACCTCGTGAACGAGTTTGACCTTCTCGCCTTCGGGCACGGTCTTGAAGCCGAAATGGGTGGTGCTCCCGCCGTCGGGGGCGGGTTCGGCGTCTGCTTTCTGCGGCTTGCTGCTCATCGCGCGGACCATAGCGCAGGCCCCCGAAGGGCGCTACTTTCGCGGGCCCCGAATGACCATATAGGCGTTTATGCCCGAACTGCCCGAAGTCGAAACCGTCCGCCGGGGTCTGGCGCCCGCGCTCGAAGGCCGCCGTATCGCGCGCGCGATCCAGCGCCGCCCCAACTTGCGCTACATGCTGCCTGAACGCTTTGCCGAACGCCTGACCGGCCGCCGTGTCGAGCGGCTCGACCGGCGGGCGAAATACATCCTCGCTTATCTCGAAGGCGATGAGGTGCTGCTGATCCATCTCGGCATGTCCGGGCGCTTCACCATCCACGCCAAGGCGAAGGGCAAGACCCGGAAGCCGGGCGCCTTCCACCACGACGCGTCGCAGGACGGCGCCGGCGAGGCGGCGCATGACCACATCGTTTTCGACATGGAAGACGGAACCCGTATCGTTTATTCCGATCATCGGCGCTTCGGCTTCATGGATCTCGTGCCGGCCGCTTCGCTCGATGCGAATGCGCATCTCGCCGGTCTCGGGCCCGAGCCGCTCGGAAACGGGTTTTCAGCCGCGGTTCTGTCGGAGCGGCTGAAGGGGCGGCGCATGCCGATCAAGGCGGCTCTTCTCGATCAGCGAACCGTGGCGGGCCTCGGCAACATCTATGTCTGCGAGGCGCTGCACCGGTCCGGTATTTCGCCGAACCGCGAAGCAGGCAGCATCAGCCCGGCGCGTGCCGAACGTCTCGCCCGCGCCATCCGCGAGGTTCTGACCGACGCCATCGCCGCCGGCGGCTCCACCTTGCGCGACTATGCCCATACCGACGGCGAGCTTGGCTATTTCCAGCACGCTTTCGCCGTCTATGATCGCAACGGAGCGCCCTGTTCAAAGCCCGGATGCGGCGGTACGGTGAAGCGAACGGTGCATTCCGGCCGCTCGACTTTTTACTGTCCGAGCTGTCAGAGGTAGAAGATGCGGCGGGCGAATGAGGGTGGCATTTCGATGATCGCGCGAATTCTGGCCGTGGCCCTGTTGCTTTGCGGGCTGAGCGTCGCAAGCGCGCCTCATGCGCTGGCCGAGGAGAAAGCCGGCGGCTATCTCGATGCTGTGGAAGACATGCCCCTGATGGAAGGTCTGCACGAAACGGGTGAGGGCGGCATTGTTTTCGACAAGCCCAATGGCCGCATTGTGCGCGCCATCGCGGATGGAGATGTGACGGCCGCCGCCGTGCGTTCATTCTATATAGAAACCTTGCCGCAGCTCGGCTGGAGACGTCAGCAGAAACTGGAACTGATCGCCGATCTGCTGGTCTTCCGCCGCGACAGCGAGCGCCTCGAGATCCAGACTGTCGCCGGAACGGGCGGCAAGACCGAAGTGCGCTTCTCGATCGAGCCCGAGTGACGGCACCTCAGAAAAACCAACGACATCAAGGAGAATTCGAATGGCCTACCAGAACATTCTGGTCGAGACGAAAGGCACCGTCGGCCTCGTCACGCTGAACCGCCCCGAGGCGCTGAACGCCTTGAACAAGGCGCTGATGGACGAGCTGACGCTGGCGCTCGACGCCTACGAGGCCGACGACGCCGTGCATGCGGTTGTGTTGACGGGATCGCAGAAGGCTTTCGCGGCCGGCGCCGACATCAAGGAGATGCAGCCGAAATCTTATATGGATGTCTACCGCGAGGATTTCATCACGTCGAACTGGGAGCGTGTCACGCGCTGCCGCAAGCCCGTCATCGCGGCGGTGGCGGGCTATGCGCTTGGCGGCGGCTGTGAGCTTGCGATGATGTGCGACTTCATCATCTGCGGCGACAATGCGAAATTCGGCCAACCCGAGATCAAACTCGGCGTCATGCCGGGCGCCGGCGGCACGCAGCGCCTGACGCGGTTCGTGGGCAAGTCGAAGGCGATGGAGATGTGCCTGACCGGGCGGATGATGGATGCGGCCGAGGCCGAGCGTTCCGGTCTCGTCAGCCGCGTCGTGCCCGTCGCCGAGCTTCTCGACGAGGCGCTGAAGGTCGCAGGCCAGGTCGCCGCGATGTCGCTCCCCATCGCGATGATGACCAAGGAGTCCGTCAACCGGGCCTATGAGACCACCCTGAACGAGGGTGTCCGCTTCGAACGCCGGCTCTTTCATTCGATGTTTGCCACCGACGACAAGAAGGAAGGCATGACCGCCTTTGTCGAGAAGCGCGACCCGAAGTTCAAAAACCGCTGAAAACCGCCGTTAACGAGGGCATTTTGGGCGGCTTTCTGCGCGGTTGACGCAAGGCCCCCCCGCGTGTACAAACCCCGCTCTTAAAGGGACTTTCACGCCTTTTGCCCGAAAGTCCGCGCGATATAAGGTCTTGAATCGATGGCGAATACACCGTCCGCAAAAAAGGCGATCCGCAAGATCGCGGCCCGTACCGAAGTGAACAAGGATCGGCGCTCGCGCATGCGCAGCTTCCTTCGCAAGGTCGAGGAAGCGATTGCCAGCGGCGACAAGAGCGCGGCGACCGCGGCGTTGAAGGCGGCGGAACCTGAGATGATGCGTTCTGCGCAGAAGGGTGTCGTTCACAAGAACACCGCCTCGCGCAAGATTTCGCGACTCTCGCAGCGCGTGAAGGCGATCGGCGCCTGATTGTCGCGCGGATGGGTGCGACGCGCGAGCGTCACGCCTGAGCGTATTGTTCCACTACACAAAATGTTTGAAGCCCGTCGCGATTTTGCGTACGGGCTTTTTTCATGCGCAACATGATGCGTGCTGCGGCGGTAAATACATACGGCGGGGATCGACAGCATGCGTGCCATGTTTGCACACGCCGATGCGAAATATGTTTGCATCATTCGCGGACGCGAACGCGAAGTGCATTCGATTTGTGCATCCGAAAAATTTTTGGCGAGTCTCTGCGCTCTCGTTCTTGTGTGCGCTGCGGCGCTTCTGTATTCCATTCGCGCGTGCTGTGTTTTTGACGTCGCATCGCGTCGCTGAAGCGAAGTTTTTTTGACAGGAATGATTCTTCTGCTTGCCACTCCGAGGGGCCGCAGGTATGTTAATAAATCTCGGAGGGGCCAACGAATACTGCGATTTTTCAATAAATAGTGCGACGAAAACAGTATTCGAGTGTGCCGTTCTGAGCGGCCAAAAGTATCCAGACAGTGACGCGTGACGGGACGAGATAATTCCTCTAGGAATTTTCTCGGTGGAG
>DASVNC010000126.1:0-6331 GCA_036384055.1 Parvibaculum sp. | reverse complement strand
AAATCCCGCGGGCTCCGGCGCGCCGGGCGGCGTCAGCGCCATCGCCTTGAAGAGGCTGCCCATCTCGTCCCGCGCGGTCAACCGCTTCAGCGCCGCGTCGATTTCCTGCGCCTGTTCGGCATTGGCGTGGGTCTTCAGCTTTTTGGCGCGGGTTTCGATGCCGAGATCGCGGAGGAATTCGCCCTGTTCGACCGGGCCATGCACCACGGCGCCTGCTTTCCGCGCAGCGGTCGCCAGCGTTTCAAAATCGACATGGGCGGTGATGTCCGCTTCGCCGGGGGCTTCGAAGGGATTGGCGAACTGGTGCGCGCGCACCGCCTGCAAGGTGTCGCCGGGGGCGCTGTGGGTGTGGCCGTAGTCGACGATCAGCGCCGCTCCGCCATGCGTGCCGAGGCGCGTGGCGATTTCGTCGATATTGGCGAGAGAGGCCAGCGATATCTCGGCGATGCTGCCGGGCGGGGCGCCGCGCACGGCCGGCGGCAGAATGTCATCGGAGGGCAGAGGTGCGGGCGCCAGCATCGAAACGAAGCGCGGGTTCTCCGCCGTATTGCCTTCGCCGAGCGCAACGAAGCGTTCGCACCAGCCGCGATCCGTCCTGACGAACTGGCGGATCGGCAAGGCGTCGAAGAATTCATGGGCGATCAGGAACAGCGGTTCTTGCGGCAGGCTGTCGATGCGGTCGTGCCAGGTCGCCTGCGGCACAAGTTCTTTCTGCGCAGCCTTCAGAACGGGGCTCGTCTCGACGAAATGGATTTGCGCGGCTTCCAGCATGGGCGGCACGGCGCGGAGCGCGCGCAGGAGATCGGCCATCAGCGTGCCGCGGCCGGGTCCGAGTTCGGCGAGGACGAAGGGCGTCGGCGCGCCCTGGCGCGTCCAGGCATCGGCGAGCCAGAGGCCGAGAAGCTCGCCGAACATCTGGCTCACTTCCGGCGCGGTGGTGAAATCGCCGAGCGCGCCCAGCGGATCGCGCGTCATGTAGTAGCCGTGTTTGGGGTGGCCGAGCGCCAGCGCCATGTAATGGTCGAGCGGCATCGGTCCGGTTTCGGCGATGAGCCGCGCGATCAGGCTTGAAAGGGGGCTCGCCGTCACTTGCGTTTCGCGGCGGGCTTGGCCGCGGCTTTCGCGGCGGGCTTCGGCGCGAACATGGAAGCCAGCGCGGGCGCTTTCCAGACGATCAGGCCGCCCGCGACGATCATCGGGATCGACAGCACCATGCCCATCGTCAGCCAGCCGCCATAGAGATAGCCGAGCTGCGGATCGGGCTCGCGGAAATATTCGGCGATGACGCGCATCACGCCGTAGCCGGCGATGAAGGCGCCCCAGACGGTGCCCGGACGCTTCAGCGCGTCGAAGCGATGGGTCAGCACGCGCAGGATGATGAAGAGCAGCAGGCCCTCGAGGCAGGCCTGATAGATCTGGCTCGGATGGCGCGGATAGGGACCGCCGGTCGGAAAGACCATGCCCCAGGGCACGTCGGTGACGCGGCCCCAGAGTTCGCCGTTGATGAAGTTGGCGAGGCGGCCGAAGAACGAACCGATGGGCGCGGCGGCGCTGGCAAGATCGAAGAGCGACAGCATGGCGATGCCGTGACGCCGTGCAAAAATGCCGAGGCCGATCAGCACGCCGATGGCGCCGCCATGAAAGCTCATGCCGCCATGCCAGACGGTGAACACCTCCAGCGGATGATCGATGTAGAAGCCCGGCTGATAGACGAGGATGTAGCCGATGCGCCCGCCGAGGATGACGCCGAGGGCCGCCCAGAGCAGCGCGTCGTCGATTTCGAGCGCCGTCACGGGCGCGGGACCGTTCCAGAGGCGCGGCGCTGCGATCATGCGCAGAATATAGCGCCAGCCGAGCACGAGCCCGGCGATGTAGGCCAGCGCATACCAGCGGATGGCGATGGGCCCGATATGGATCAGCACCGGATCGATGTTCGGGAAGGGAATTCCGCTTGAAGGCATGATGCGATCCGGTTTTGCGACGGGCGGCGCTAGTCTCACGGGCAGGGGCGGAGTGTCAAGTCGCCGCCTTGGTTGCCGGGGCAGGAGCGGCTAAGCTCTGCGCGGCCGATCATGGAGAGTGACGATGACACAGACACAGAACCGCGTTCTCGACGAGATCGCCCGGATGTTCACCAATGCGGCGGGCGCCGCGCAAGGTGTGCGGCAGGAGGTCGAGACGCTGGTGCGGTCGCAGGCCGAGCGGCTGGTCGCCGATCTCAATCTGGTGCCGCGCGAGGAGTTCGAGGTGGTGCGGGCGATGGCGCAGCTGGCGCGCGAGGAAAACGAGGCGCTGAAGGCGCGCGTCGCGGCGCTGGAGGCCCAGCTTGCCAAGAAGACGAAGGCGCCCAAGGCGGCAACCGGCGAGGGCGAGCCCGCCTGACGGCGGCAACCGCCATCCCCTGAGAAATCCACAGATTTTTGCCGGTTTTGGGCTGTGAGGCTTGCGCCGACTCAAAGCATGGGCCACGTTGGGATGGTGGGGCCGGGGACCAAGACATACAACATATTGGGTGTCTTACCGGATTTGGCCCGCGCAGGTGTCGTGATGTGGGGTTCAGAATGACCGCTTCCCTCGTTGAAGCCGACGAGTTCGACGCAAATCCCCTGGACCTTCTGGAGCAGGTGGCTTCGATCCGCGACTGGATCTTCGAGCGCAGCCACGAAGACGAATTGACCATCTGCGTCGCCGGCGAGTGGCGCGACCATCAGATTTCCCTCAACTGGCGGAACGATCTTTCAGGTCTGCACGTTGCCTCGACGCTGGACATGCGGGTGCCGGCTGAGAAGCGGCCGCAAATCCGGCATCTTCTCAGCCTCATCAACGAGCAGCTCTGGTCCGGCCATTTCGACATCTGGTCGGAAGAAGGCGTGCTTCTCTATCGCAACAGCCTGCTGCTCTGCGGCGGGGCGGCGGCAACGCCAGAGCAATGCGAGGCGCTGCTCCGGCTCGCGGTCGAGGCGTGCGAGCGGTACTACCCCGCCGTGCAATTCGTTCTGTGGGCCGGCAAGAGCGCCGAGGACGCCATCGCGGCGGCGATGTTCGAGACGCGGGGCAATGCCTAGAAGCGGGCCTCACGGGGGCGCTTCGCGGCTTCGGCCAAAGTAAACGGTTTCAGTCATGACTCTTGTGCTTCAACAACCGCTCGTTCTTGTCGGCGCCGGCAAGATGGGCGGCGCTCTTCTTTCCGGCTGGCTCGCGGGCGGTGTTGCGCCCGGAAGCGCCTTTGTGCGCGATCCTTCGCCGTCGCCCGAGGTCGCGCAGCTTGTCGCCGAGCGCGGACTGCCGTTCAACTTCAGCATTTCGGATATTGCCGCGCGCAGGCCCGCCGTCGTCGTCCTCGCGGTGAAGCCGCAGGCGATGGAGGCCGTGCTGCCCGAGCTTCGCCTGCTCGTCGCGCCGGAGACTTTGTTCTTGTCGATTGCGGCGGGGACGAGCCTTCACCGGCTGAAGGAACTTCTGGGCGGCGACGTTCACGCGGTGAGGGCCATGCCGAATACACCGGCCTCGATCGGGCGCGGCATCACGGCGGCTTATGCGAACGCTCTTGTTACTGCGGAGCAGCGCCAGCTTGCGAGTGATCTTCTGGCCGCCGTCGGCGAGGTCGGCTGGGTCGAGAGCGAAGCGCAGATCGACGCGGTGACGGCGATTTCGGGGTCGGGCCCGGCCTATGTTTTCTATCTCGCGGAGTGTCTGGCTTCCGCGGGTGAGGCGCTCGGCCTTGCGCCGGAGCTGGCGATGAAGCTGGCGCGGGCGACGGTCAGCGGCGCGGGCGAGATGCTGCACCTCCTGCCCGATCCGGCGGCGACGCTCCGCAAGAATGTCACCTCGCCCGGCGGCACCACGGCGGCGGCGCTCGACGTGCTGATGGGCGAGGGCGGGCTCTCGCCGCTGATGCGCCGCGCGGCGACGGCGGCGCGCGACCGGGCCCGCGCGCTCGGACAATAATGGACGGGCTCACCCTTTTCGGACTTTTCGCGGTGACGGCGATGCTCGTCACCTATGCGCTGGAAGACCGCAGCCGCTGGTACGTTCTCGGCTTTGCCGGCGCCTGCGCGCTCGGCTCGGCCTACGGCTTTCTGCAAGGCGCATGGCCCTTCGGCGTCGTCGAGGCGATCTGGGCCGTTGTGGCCCTTCGCCGCTGGTCGCGGCTTCCGGCCTAGTCTCGCAAAAGGGGCGTCGAGCGCTTATCTTTTCCCTCGCAAGGAGAAGGCAATGGCGCGCAAGCAGGACAAGACCGGCAAGATCGTCGCGGCGGCGTTGAAGCTCGCCGCGAAAGACGGCTGGCGGGGGTTGTCGCTGGCCGACATCGCGGCGGCGGCGAAGGTCAGCCTGCCCGATCTTGCCGCCGAATTCCCGACCAAGACATCCATTCTCGCGGCATGGTCGCGGCGGATCGATGCAGAGGTGCTCGAAGCGGCAAGCGCCGAAGACCTGACCGGCGAAAGCGCGCGCGACCGTTTATTCGATGTGCTGATGATGCGGTTCGATGCGCTCACACCGCAGAAGCCGGCATTGAAGCGCATCGCGCAGGACATGTCGCGCGATCCGGTGGCGGCGCTTTCGATGCTGCGCCCGGCACTGCAATCGCTCGGCTGGATGCTTGAAGCGGCAGGCATGGACAGTTCGGGCCTGCGGGGCGCCATGCGGGTGCGCGGCCTTGCGCTCGTCTGGGCGAGGGTTTTCCGCGTCTGGCTCGACGACGGAGAGGATCAGGCCAAGACAATGGCCGAACTCGACCGGCGCCTGCGGCAGGCGGAAGACATGCTGAACGCCGTCGCGCGTTTTTCGCGCCGTCGCGGCGAGGACGCTGCATGAGCATTTCCTTCGACGACTTTCTGAAAGTCGATATTCGTGTCGGGACGGTTGTCGCCGCCGAAGCTTTTCCCGAAGCCCGCAAGCCGGCGATCAAGCTCCGCATCGATTTCGGGCCGGAGATCGGCGTCAAGAAAAGCTCGGCGCAGATCACGCAGCATTACGCGCCGGATATGCTGATCGGGCGGCAGGTTGCGGCGGTCGTCAATTTCCCGCCGCGCCAGATCGGGCCCTTCATGTCCGAGGTGTTGACGCTTGGCTTCGAGGATGAGGCGGGGCATGTGGTGCTGATCGGCATCGATCATCCGGTGCCGAACGGTGCGCGGATGATGTAGCGGGCCTCGCCCTTCGAGACGGCGCTCGCGCGCCTCCTCAGGGTGAGGGTTTGCTTTTGGGGTGGCTCATCCTGAGGAGGGCCGAAGGCCCGTCTCGAAGGATGCGCGTTCAAAAATGAAAAACGCGGCAGGCGGTGATCTTGTCGCCCTGCCATTCGAGGATTTCGACGACGCGGGTGCTCGCCGTTTCGTTCCCGTCAATGACACGCCAGTATTCGACCGAGGCGCGGCCCTCTTCAGCGATCACGTCGATGATGTCGGCGCGGAAACTTTTCAGTCTCGCCCGCGCTGCTGCCGCATAGGCGCGAATTTCCTCGCGGCCTTTTAGAGTGCCGTCGGCGATACCCATGCGTTCGGTGACGACGGCGCTCATATGGGTGCCGTCGTCGGCGTAAAGCGCGGCGACGCTGTCGGCGTCGAGGTTCGTCCAGGCAGCCTGCCAGCGAGAGACCATTGGTGGGATTTTTCCGGTCATGTTCGCTTCCCCATATAGGTCAGTAATATTGACCTATACTACTCCCTCAGGCAAGCCTTAGACAGGAACGTGAATGACGGCGCGCAAGCCGCCCATCGGGCTGCGGGCGAGCTGCACGTCGCCGCCGTGGCCGCGCGCGATGTCGCGGGCGATGGCGAGGCCGAGGCCGGTGCCGCCCTCGTCGAGATTGCGCGCCGCGTCGAGCCGGTAGAAGGGGCGGAAGACTTCTTCAAGCTGATCGTCGGGAATGCCCTGGCCGTCGTCATCGACCAGAATGTCGATGTCCTCGCCGTCGCGCACCGCCGTCACCCAGACGTTCGTCGCGTATTTGCAGGCATTGTCGATGATGTTGGTCAGTAGCCGCTTGAAGGCGTTGCGGCGCAGCGGCAGCGTCAGGTCGCCATGCGTTTCGATCATGACGTCGTGGCCCTTGCGCTGGGCATCGCCGCGCACCTCCGCGAGAAGTACGGCGAGATCGGTCGTTTCGGAGGTCTCGCGCTGATGGTCGCGGGCGAAGTCGAGATAGTCTTCCAGCATGCTTTCCATTTCGCGCACATCGGCGCGAAGCTCGTCCGTTTCAGGCGTCTCCTTCAGCATGGCGAGCTGCAATTTGAAGCGCGTCAGCGGCGTGCGCAGGTCGTGGCTGACGCCGGCGAGCATGGCGGTGCGCTGCTCGATCTGTTTTTGAATACGGTTGCGCATTTCG
>DASVNC010000125.1:0-13323 GCA_036384055.1 Parvibaculum sp. | reverse complement strand
GCTTCAGATTTTCGATGCCGACGGCGTTCTGCAATTCGACCGCGCGCATGGGAATTCCCTCCGGTTCTTGAGTTTGTTGCCTCAATAACCGGCAAGACCATGCGGCTTGTCAATCGAACCGATTTGACGTCGCGTTCAGCGCGGCCTGTCGCCCTTGATCTGCGTGCGATGCATGACGCGGCGCTCCGCGCCATCGAAACTGTCACGGCGGTGAATAGCCGCGCGGTTGTCCCAGATCAGAAGATCGCCGACCTGCCACCGATGCGTCCAGACGAGTTCGGGCTTCGTGCAATGGGCCCAGAGCCGGTCGAGCAGCCGCTCGCTTTCTTCCAGCGAAAGCCCCGGCACATAGGCATTGAGGCGCCGCCCGAGATAAAGCGCCTTGCCGCCCGTCACCGGATGCGTGCGGATCATGGGATGCTGCGCACCCGGCGCGACGCGCACGTCGGTGACGGCGCCGGCGCCCGCCCGAAGCTCGCCGACGCTTGTCGTCGAGGCATCGTGATTGCAGACGCGGCCTTCGATCTGGCGGCGCAGCTCGTCCGGCAGCGTTTCCAGCGCCTTGTACATATTGGCAAAGCTGGTATCGCCGCCCGCCTTGGGAATTTCCAGAGAATGCAGCACGCTCGCCATCGGCGGCTCCTCGACATAGGACATGTCGGTGTGCCACTCGGCTTCCTTGTCGCCCAGCGCGCCGATCGGCTTTCCGTTTTCGACGACATTGGAGATGATCCAGATATCCGGACGCGATTTCGCCTGCGCGCCCGCCATGTCGGTGGCGCTGGCGGGCGCTATGTCGAGCGCGCCGAAGCGCCGCGAGAAACGGATGAGATCGTCGTCGGAAAGTTTCTGTCCGCGAAAAAGCAGCACGATGTGATCGGACCACGCCTCGCGGATCGCCTCGAAGGTGTCGTCGTCCAGGGGCGCCGCGAGGTCGATCCCTCGGATTTCAGCACCCAGGGCGGCCCTGGACGGTACGATTTCGATCGGCATCGATTTTGTCTCCGCCTTCCGCAATTTCGCTATCGGGGATCAGCGCCCCGCCGTTCCAACGCGCCGCGATGATGAGCGTGCCGGCCAGCGCGACGAGACCCATCACCGCACCCAGAAGATAAGCCTTCGGACCATAGGCCGCAAAGAGCCAACCGGCGACGAGCGTCATGACGCCCATCATGATGCCGGCCGCGAAAGAGGCGTAGAGGCTCTGTGCCGTGGCGGCGAGCGAGCGCGGCGCGGCCCGAGAGAGAAAATGAAGCGTTCCGAGATGCGCCGCGCAATAGCTGGCCGCATGCAGCGTCTGCAGCGGAAAGAGCAGCCAGAGCGGCGGGCTGAACGCCATAGCCGCCCAACGCAGCGCCGCCAGCGACGCGCCGATGGTCATCATGCGGACCGCGCCGACGCGAGCGACCACCCGGCCCGAAAAGGCAAAGAGCGTGATCTCGGCGAGAATGCCGACCGACCAGAGAATGCCGATGGTGGTGGAGCTATAGCCGAGCTTCTGCCAGTTGAGCGTGCCGAAGGCGTAATAAACCGCATGCGTCGATTGGATGAGGCTCGCGGTGAGCACGCCGACGATGAATAGCGGCTGGCGCGAAATGGCGAGCGCCGCCTTGAGCTGGCCGCCCGGCAGCGCGCTCTTTTTCGGGTTCGGCACCTCGCGGGCGAGGAGATACGCGCCCGCGAGATTGATCGCCAGCGCGCCGACAAGGCACCAGGCGATGATGGCCGGCGGACGCCATTCGAGAAGCCAGCCGACGCCCGTGCTCGCGCCCATGAAGGTGATCGAACACCAGAGACGGACGCGGCCGTAATCGATGCCCTGCTCATGTACTGCCTTCATGGCAAGCGTGTCGATCAGCGGCGTGATCGACGGCCAGAAGGACATAAGCGCCAGAGTGACGAGAAAGATGGTCCAGAAGCCGGTCGCCACCTGATAGAGCATGACCGCGAGAAGCGCGCCCCAGGCAAGCGCGATGACGACGCGCCGCCGGTCGTCGATGCGGTCGGCGATGAAGGCGAAGACGGGCCCTGCCGCGATGCGCAGGAACATGGTCGCCGCGAGGATGTAGGAAATATCCTCCGCGCCGAGCCCCTTTGCTTTCAACCAGACCGGAAAGAATGGCAGCTGCACGCCCGAAAAGAGACAGAGCGACGCATAGAAGAGCGACAGGCGGACGGCGAGCGACATGGAGCACGGGCCCAGCAACACCCGGCATTCCGGGCCGCTCACTCATATCTGAAGGCCGAAGCCGCGCAAGAGGATTATGGAAGAACCCGGCGCGAAATTTCGGAAATGGCGGACGGGTTCCGCTTCCGCGGCGGCGCGGACGACGACCACCGCTTGCTCGCCGACGCCGCGCTGGTCCGCATCGGCTGGCCGAGCCGCTTGCGGGGCTGAGCGACGGGCCGGGCGGCATTCACTTTTTTTCGAGCCGCCGGGCCATCTCCATGAGCGGCGCGCCGCTGCGTTGCAGTTCCAACAGATGCGCGGCTGAAAGATCGCGCAGCAGCGCCTCGGCATGCGCCGTCAAGGCGACAACGACGCGCCGCTTGTCTTCTTTCGCCGCCGTCTTTCTCACCAGCTTCGCAACGACGAGCCGGTTGACCAGCTCGACGGCGCTATTGTGCCGGATGAGCAGGTGCCCGGCGATATCGCCAATCGTCACCTCGGTTCCCGATGCGTGACCCTTGATCGCCAACAGAGCCTGATGCTGCTGCGGCGTAAGCCCGATTTCACGCGCCGCGTCCTCGCTGAAGGCGAGAAACTGCCTAAGCGCGTGGCGAAACGCCGCCAGTGCCCGGTAATCGTCATCGCTGATCGCATGGGCTTTCGTTCGCCCGCCGGCCTTCATTCCATCACCTCGCCATGCTCACTTGAATTATATCGTAACACGATGTAAATGCCACTTCGCACCACATCCCCTGCCGAACGGTACTCTCATGCGCCAGATGCAGCACATAAAAACAGGACGCCGGCACCATCAGGCGAAACTCGGCGACTTCACCACCGACCGCCGCGTTATGGTGCTGGCCGCAATGGCGCTTGTCGTGGGCACCGGAGGCGCGGCTTCCGCCTGCCTGCTGATAAAACTCATCGCGCTGGTGACGAACTTTGTCTGGTTCGGGAAGATCGGCACCGCGAGCGTCAGCCTGGCCGACGCCAAACCATCGCTGTGGATGGTCGCCGCGCCGGTGCTTGGCGGCCTCGCCATCGGCCTGATGGCGCGGTTCGGCTCGGAGAAAATCCGCGGCCACGGCATCCCCGAAGCGATCGAGGCCATTCTGATCGGCGGGAGCCGTATGCAGCCGAAGGTGGCGTTGCTGAAACCGCTTTCGTCCGCAATCTCGATCGGCACAGGCGGTCCGTTCGGTGCCGAAGGACCGATCATCATGACCGGCGGCGCATTCGGCTCGTTGTTCTCGCAATTCTTCCATCTCTCATCGGCCGAGCGGAAGACACTCCTTGTCGCCGGTGCATCGGCCGGCATGACCGGAATTTTCGGTACTCCCGTGGCCGCCGTTCTGCTGGCCGTGGAACTGCTGCTCTTCGAGTGGAAGCCGCGCAGTCTCATTCCCGTCATCGTCGCCTCAGCGGTCTCGGCCGGATGGCGTCCGCTTCTTTTCACGTCGGGACCGCTCTTTCCCTTCGCAGGCGATCCCGTTCTGCCCTGGTGGGGATTGATCGCCTGCGCGGCAGTCGGCATCGTCGCCGGCTTGCAGTCCTCGTTGATGACGGTCCTGCTCTATGGCGTCGAGGATCTCTTCGACCGGCTGCCGATCCACTGGATGTGGTGGCCCGCCATCGGCGGCCTCGCGGTCGGCCTCGGCGGGCTCGCCGATCCCCAGGCGCTCGGCGTCGGCTATGACATCCTCGGCAATCTTCTCTCCGGCCACATGATCGCCCGCGAGGCGCTGCTGCTGCTCGCCGTCAAAACGGCGATCTGGATCGTCGCCCTCGCCTCGGGCACCTCCGGCGGCATCCTCGCGCCGCTTCTCATTCTCGGCGGCGCGCTCGGCTGGCTTGAAGGCCAGTTCTTGCCGGGCGGCACGTCGTTCTGGGCGCTGCTCGGCATGGCCTCGGTGATGGCCGGAACCATGCGTTCGCCGCTGACCAGCATCGTCTTCGCCATCGAACTGACCGGCAACATGCAGGTCTTGCTGCCGCTCCTCGCGGCAACCGGCGCGGCCTATGCGGTGACGGTGCTGCTGCTCAAGCGCTCCATGCTCACGGAAAAAATCGCGCGCCGCGGCCAGCATCTGACGCGCGAGTACAGCGTCGATCCGTTCGAGCTTCTGCGTGTCGGTGAGGTGATGGTGAAAACCGTCGATACGCTGCCGTCGGCAATGACGGTCGATGAGGCCGTCACCTTCTTCACGACCGGCGAGCGCCGCCACAAATCCTATCCCGTGGTGGACGATGCCGGGCGCGTCATCGGCATGGCCGCGCGCGCCGACATATTGCGCTGGCGCACGGAATCCGATCATGGGCCGGCGACGCTTTACGAGGTCGTATCGGATGCGTCGCTGATCGTCGGCTACCCCGATGAAGTTCTCGGCCGCCTTGCCGATCTCATGGTTGAAACCGATCTCGGCCGCATCCCGATCGTAACGCGGGACGAACATCGCCTCATAGGCTTGATGACGCGGAAAGACATGTTGCGTATCCGCGCCGTCGCGCACGCTGCCGAAAACGACCGCGAGGCATTTTTCGGATCGGCGCCGCGGGCCGCGCCTAGCCGAAGCTCGGCAGATTGAACTTCCGCCGTTCAGCCGCCGCGACGAGATAATCCCAGACCTTGCCGTCAAGCGCGTTGACGGCGGCGCCCTTCCCGCTTTCGAGCGCGACCTGGAGCTCGATCAGGAGCTTCGCCAGCGCGTCGTTGGTTTCGTTGAGCGCCGAGATGCGAAGCGACCCTTCCTTGCTTTTGGAGGCATCGAGCAGCCGCCCGGCAAACTCCTTGTCGGCGACAACGGTCGCGCCTTCGGCAAAGAGCGCGCGCATTTCCTCGTTCTCGCGCACCCGCACTTCGGCGGCGCGCTCAAATTCCTCCGCGGCGACGAAGAGCGAAAGCCCCATGATGCTCGCGTTGCCGACCGAATATTCGGCGTTGAGATTGGGCGCGATATCCATCAGCAGGGTGGCGAAGAAACCCTGCATCACCACGGCGACATCCGGCTTCATGCCCGTTCCTCCTGCCTGAGTTCCGCGATGCGCCTGGACAGCACGCGGTTATGAACGTCGGTCGGATACCAGCCTGAAAAAACGAGGATCGGATCCCGGCTGGCACCGGTCTGATATTCCTTGCCGGCCGAGATCCAGATCGCGAGGCCCTTCAGCGAGTTGAAGATTTCCCACCAGCGCAGGCGCGCCATGTCGATCTTGAGGCCGCTGGCCTCTTCCCACAGACGAAAGGCTTCTTCGCGCGGGATCATGCCGCCCGGCCGTTCGGGATTTTCAAACGCCCAGAGCGGATCGGCCGCCCAGGCGACGTCTTCCAGCGGATCGCCGAGATGACACATCTCCCAGTCGAGGATCGCCCTGATCTCGCCCTCGCCGTTGAAGAGAAAATTTCCGGTGCGGTAGTCGCCATGCACGACGGAGATTTTCGGGCTGCGCGGCGGCGGATTGCGCTTCATCCAGCGGATGGCGGCACGCGCGATCGGTTGAGGTATCAACTCGTCCTCGTCGATCACCTTTTCCCATTTCTCGAGCTCGTGCAGCCAGCTCTTGTCCGGCTCGACGGCGCGGCCGCCGGTGAAGCCGATGGCCTTCGGATCGGCCCCGGCGATCTTGCCGAGATGCGTCCAGAACTGGCGGCCGATCTTCTCGCGATGCGCGCCATAGGGATCGGCGTTGAAGGCGGACCCCGCGGCGCAGCCTTCGATCTGCTCCATCACGAAGAACGGCCGGTCGAGCCATTTGAGATCGGTCTCAAGATAAAGCGGCTCGGGCACGGGCAAGCCTGTCGGATGAAAGGCGCGATAGGCGTTGTATTCGAGATCGCGCTCGGTCTCGATCAGGCTGGCGACGGGATCGCGGCGCAGGATCAACGCGCGCTCGCGCCGCTGCCCGCCCTCCTGCCACGATGCGCGCAGCCGGTAGGTCTCGCGGCTGGCGCCGCCGTGAATGCGGCTGAGACCGGCGACCTCCACGTTCGAGGCTTGCGGCATCTTGTGCTGCAGATAGGCGGCGAAACGTGTTTCGAGTTCGTTCATCGCACCCTCACCCCTTCGCCGGATCGAGCACGTCCTTGAAACCGGACGGTGCGTGCGGACCGATGATGAGCTGCTCGAGAATGCCGGCCCCCTTGCGAACGCTGCCGTCCGGCAACGTCATCGTCGCATCGGTGAATGCCTGAATGTGCAGATGCGGCGGCGCGAAGCTCTTGATGTCGGCGAGCCTGAATGTCTCGCCGCCGACCGCGAGCGGCCCCTTATGCGCGCCGTGGCCCCATTCCGGGTGACCGTAGCCCAGACCGAGCATGTAGAAGTTCCATTTGGGCGCGAGCTCTATCTTCGTCGTGCCGCCGCGGCGATGCTCGAAATAGATCGTCGCCGACTTCGCATGGCGCGAACCCGGCACGAACCGGATTTCCGAACGGCTCTTCAGCATCTCTTCAGGCGCGGCCCCGTCGAGACCGCACATGACGCCGTTGATGTTCCACGCATCGCCATGTTCGTCGTCGTTCTGATGGAAGAGCGTGATGCGGTCTGCGAAATTCAGTGGCGCCCAGAGCCAGTAGAACTGGAACGGCATCGGCGGCACCATCGGCTGCGGATCGGAAGCGCCGATGTTGCGCACGCCCCAGGAGCGGTCGCGCGTGCCGACGAATTGGTCGCGCTTCACTTCGATGCGTTCGCCGTCTACCTCGACCCAGCCTTCCCAGGTGCCGTTCTGCGTCAGGCGCGTCAGATCCATCAGCGTGCGCGGCCCGATGCGGCGCGTGAAGCGTGGCTCCTGCAGCGGAATGGCGCGGGCGTGGAACGTCACGTCGGCGCGGATGCCGAATTCGTTCGGACCGACCTTGATGCGGAGAACCTTCAGCGGCTCGACGACGATGACCTCGATGGGACCGACCTGCGTATCGAGGCGTTCCATGTTGAGGTGGCGCGAGGCATGGACATTGTGCTGCACGCCCTTGTGCACGACACAGAAGGAGGCATCCATGATGTTGATGTGCGGATAGACGCCGAGCGCCGCGGCAAAGAACGTCTCGCCGCCCCAGGTGTAGCCGTTGAAAAAATAGCGGTCGTAGAAATTGCGGTCGGTGCCCGAATAGGCGATCGGCTCAGCCGTCTGATGAATGGGATAATCATCCGCTTTCGTGAGCATCATTCCTCCCTGCCCGGCTTCGAGCCGGTTGATTTTTTTGCCGTCCGGCTTTTGCCGGATCGATATCTGCCGCAGCGAAATTTTGAGTGGGTGCAGAATGGAGTCGATGCAGCGCCCGGTCAAATTCCGGCCTCTACGCAACGTCACCTGACGCCGGCATTAGCCGTCAGGCCATCTTATAGCGGATCGGCACGTTCTTGGGGCCGCAGACGAAATTCGACACCGAGTTTTTCGGTGTGCCGGCGAGTTCGACACTGTCCATGCGGCGGAAAATCTCTTCCCAGAAGAGACGCATTTCGAGCTTGGCCAGATGCTGCCCGATGCAGACATGCGCGCCGTAGCCGAAAGCGAGCTGCCTGTTGGGCGAGCGGTCGATGCGGAATTCAAACGGTTTGTCGAACACCGCCTCGTCGCGATTGCCGGACGGATAGCAGAGCATCATCCAGTCGCCCTTTGCGATCTTCTGGCCCGCCACTTCGGTATCCTCGGTCGCCGAACGCATGAAGTGCTTGACCGGCGTCGCCCAGCGGATGGTCTCGTCGATGAAGCCCGGGATCAGCGAGGGGTCTGCCTTCAGCCGCTTCAAATCGGCGGGACGCTCGGCGAGCGCCCAGAGGCCGGCCGAAGTCGTGTTCGATGTCGTGTCGTGACCGGCCGTCGCCGCGATGATGTAGTAGGACATGGCGGCGAAGTGATCGAGCGGCTGTCCGTTGATCTGGCCATTGGCGATGACGCTCGAAAGATCCTCGCGCGGATTGGCGCGGCGGTCTTCGGTGAGCGCGTTGAAATAGGTTATGAAGTCGCCGATGGTCGCCTGCATCGCCATCAGGCCTTCTTCAAAGGTCTGGTTCTCCCTACCGGTGCGGTTGAGATCGGGATCGGCGCTGCCGAACAATTCCTGCGTCAGCCGCAGCATGCGTGGCTCGTCGGCTTCCGGCACGCCGAGCGTTTCCATGATGACATGCAGCGGAAAATAGAGCGCCACATCGCGGGCGAAATCGCACTCGCCGCCCATGTCGGCCATGCGGTCGACGAAGACGCGGGCGATGTCGCGGATGCGGTCTTCGAGCTTCTTCAGATTCTGCGGCAGGAACCAGGCCTGGGTCAGACGCCGGTACGCCATGTGATCGGGATTGTCCATCTGCACCAGCGAGCGCACCAGGTGCGGCGAGCCGCCCATCATCTGGCGCACTTTCTGATCGATCTCGACCGTCACCAGCGTCGTCGCGAGATCGCCGTTGTGGAATGTTTCGTTCTGCCGTTCGACATCGAGAATGTCGGCATGTCGGGTGATCGCCCAGAAGGGCGCGAAGCCTTCCGGCTGCGCCTGGGCCAGCGGCATTTCCTTGCGCAGAAAAGCGAAGGCCTCGTCCACCGGCTTTTCGGCGGCATAGGCCTGCGGATCGACAATGGTGTTGGCAATCTCTTGCGGGATCATTCCGGCGTTTCCCTCTGCGCTTGCGCGCTTTTGGAGATGGCGCGCTTGATTATCATTGGCGACCATGTTGCTATACGTCCAACAACTAAGTAAACAGCAAAATGCCCGACACGAACGAAATTCAGACCCTCTCCCGCCCGTCCCAAACACGCCGGACGCAAGCCGAACGCCGCGCCGAATCCGACCGCAGCCTGCTCCTGGCCGCCGCCGAGCTGATCGCCGAGGAGGGCTTCAACGCCGCCACCTTCGAAAAGGTCGGCGCGCGGGCAGGCTATAGCCGCGGCCTCGCCAGCCAGCGCTTCGGCTCGAAGGACGGCCTGATCGAAGCGCTGATCGCCTATCTGCACGCCCGGTCGCTGGAGCTGATTACGGCGCAGGGCGGCGCGCCCATGACCGGCCTCGATGCGATCCTCACGACCGTCGATGTCTATCTGCGCAATTTCGAGAACGAGCAGGCGATCCGCTCCTATTTCGTCGCAATGGCGGGTTCGGTCGCCACCCTCTCCGGCCAGCGCGCCGCCTTCGCCGCCTCGCACATGCAGGCGAAGGAACGCTTCGAGGAAGCAATCGTGCTCGGGCAAACGGACGGAACGATCGCCAAGGAACTCGACGCCGAAGCCGCCGCGCTGATGATCGGAAGCCTGATCCTCGGCATCAGCACCCAATGGCTGATCGACGCCTCGACCGACCTCGAGCGCATCCGCCGCACGACGCTGGACACGCTGAGGCGGAGTCTCGCACCGTCGACCTAGGCGAAGTCGTTCACGCCCAGACGCGAGGCGCTGAGACGCGCCGTCTGAAATTTCTCCGGCGCGGCCGTCACACGGTCACATCTGCATCCATCAGCACCGCGATCAGCGTCGCCGGCGTGGTGCCGGTGTTGACCCATGCGTGGTTGGTGCCGCGCTGCACGACCACGTCATGCGGCTTCAGCTTCACTTCCGCCTCGTCCAGATAGAGCGTGACATCGCCTTCGAGCAGAATGATGTAGTCGATGGTTTTCGTTTTGTGCATGCCCGGATGGCGCGTGGTGTCGACGCGCTCATGCGCCGCGCCCATCTGCGCGAATGCGTCGGCATAGGCGGCTTCGAGAACGTCGCGCGGCGTGCCGGGCGGCGTCGGCGCTATGCGAAACCAGCGGAATTTCGATCCGCCCTTCGCCGGAGAGAGCACCACGTCGATGTCGGCGCGATCCGCCTTGTCGCGGCTGTCGATGCGCTTGCCGTCGGTATTCCAGATTTCGAAAAGCCCGCCGGCGTCGGCCCCAAGCTGGCGCGCGGGCGGCCCGTCGATGACGACGATGGATTTCCCCGCCGCATTGTGTCCTGTAACGATGCGCCTCAGTTCGGTCATGTCTTCCTCCCCCTCTTTTATTGAGGCAGCATGTCCGCCACCGCCGCGATAGAAAAGGGAAAAGACCATGAAATTCTGGCTGACGATCGCTTCGCTGTCCGGCTTCCTCGCGGTCGCCTTCGGCGCATTCGGCGCGCATGGCCTCGGGTCGCGCGTGCCCACCGATCAGCTGAACGCCTTCGAGATCGGCGCCCGCTATCACATGTATCACGCGCTCGCCCTTCTCGCGGTCGCCTGGCTCGCCTCTCAGGGCGATAGCGCGCTGGTCCCGACGGCCGGCTGGTGCTTCGTCGTCGGCACGGTCCTCTTTTCGGGCTCTCTCTATGTGCTGGGCATAACCGGCAGCCGGGCGCTTGTTCTGGCCACGCCTCTGGGCGGTGTCGCCTTTCTGATCGGCTGGGCTTGCCTCATGGGCCTCGCCCTGAAGGCCTGACCACCAAAAATCACAGAAAGCAGCCATTGCCCGGCTGGACAGCCCGGCCAGCCCTCCCTATGTTCTCGCTGTACCGTGGTCTATTTTTAGACCGCCATGCGGGATACGGGAGGGGCGGATGGGTGAGCGAGTATTGGTGCTTGGGGCCGGTATAGCCGGGCTATCGACCGCCCTGGCGCTAGGCGGCACCGGCCGCGAGATCACGATCCTCGACCGCGATCCGCCCCCGCCCGAAACCTCCGCCGACGAAGCCTTCGAGAAGTGGGAGCGCAAGGGCGTCGGCCATGTGCGCCACAGCCACGCCTTCCTCGCCCGCCTGCACATGATCATCCGCGACAACTATCCCGAGCTAATGCGAGACCTGCTCGCCGCCGGCTGCCGTGAAATCCGCTTTTACGAAAACATGCCGGTCGAGAAGCAGGCCGAATATGTCGCGGCACCTGGCGATGGCGATCTGACGATCCTGACCAGCCGCCGCACCACCCTCGAACTGGTGATGCGCCGCTACGTCGCGCGCCAGCCGGACGTGACCTTCGTAACCGGCACGCTGGTGCGCAGCCTCATCACCGAAAAGAGCGGCGACGGCATCGTGGTGCGCGGCGTCGTTGCCGAAGACGAGAACGGCACGCGCGAAATCCGCGCCGACATCATCGTCGATGCGGGCGGCAAGAACAGCCAGGCCATCGAATGGCTGCGCGAGGGCGGCCTGCCCATCGAGGAAGAATCCGCGCCCGCCGGCATCGTCTATTTCACGCGCCACTACCGCCTGCATGACGGCAAGGAAGAGCCGCCGCGCTCCAAAGTGCCGGGCGCGGGCGATCTCGGCTACATCAAGTACGGCCTCTTTCCCGCCGACAATCGCTGCTTCTCCATCACGCTTGCCGTGCCGGAAATCGAAATGGAAATCCGCCGCGCCGTCGTGCGACCTGAAATCTTTGACGCGATTTGCGCCGCGCTTCCGGGCATCGCGGCCTGGACCTCGCCCGAATATTCCGAGCCCAAAAGCAAAGTCTTCGGCATGGGCGAGCTCTGGCAACGCTGGCGCCACATGGTGAAGGACGGCAAGCCGCTGGCGCTGAACTTCTTCCCGCTCGGCGACACGGTGATCCGCACCAATCCGCTTTATGGCCGCGGCTGCTCTTTCGCCGCCGTGCAGGCGCACATCCTGCGCGACGTGCTGGCGAAGACCGCCGATCCCGCGGCGCGCGCAATCGCCTTCCATACCTGTGTCGAGACCGAACTGCGTCCCTACTACAACGACATGGGCAGGCAGGACGCGATGGCGATCCGCCGCTCGGCCAATGCGCTCAATCCTGACTATGTGCCGGATTTCAAGGCGAAGCTCGGCAAGAGCTTCATCGAGGACGGCATGATGATCGCGGTGCGCGCCGACCTGCCGCTGCTGCGCGCCTTCATGCGCGGCTTCCACATGGTCGACCGTCCGGGCCTGTGGCTGAAGAACCCGGTCAACCTCGCCAAGGTTCTCTATTACTGGGGACGCGGCAAGAAGCGGAATGCAGAGTTCTATCCGCCCAAGCTCGGCCCGGGCCGGAGAAAAATGCTGCAAAACCTCGGCCTGTCGACGACGGCCGACTTCGAGCGATTCAGCGCGGCGGCTTAATTCACCGGCAACAAAATAATATTTGAGGGAACGTCATGGCATTTCCTGAGCCGCGCTATGTGAAGACCAACGGCATCGACATGGCCGTTTACGAGCAGGGCCCGAAAGACGGCGTGCCGGTCGTGATGTGCCACGGCTTTCCGGAACTCGCCTATTCATGGCGTCATCAAATTCCGGCGCTGGCCGCTGCCGGCTTCCGCGCCATCGCGCCGGACCAGCGCGGCTACGGCAACACCGGCGGCCCGAAGGGCCAGGATGCCGTGCCGCTTTACGACATGGAACATCTGACCGGCGATCTCGTCGGCATGCTCGACGCACTCGGCATCGAGAAGGCGATCTTCGCCGGCCACGATTGGGGCGGGATGGTCGTCTGGCAGATGCCGCTTCGTCATCCGACCCGCGTCGCCGGCGTCATCGGCGTCAACACGCCGTTCCTGCCGCGCGCGCCGATGGACCCGATCGCCGGCATGCGGATGATGTTCGGCGAGGACATGTACATCGTCTACTTCCAGCAATACGGCGTCGCCGAAAAGATATTCGATGCCGACGTCGCGAAGTCGATGCGTTTCTGGTACCGCAAGAGCCCGATGAAGCTCGCCGATTTCGACGCTCTCCCCGCCGGCCAGAAGAACCTTTCCTTCCTGAAGAGCTTTCAGACCGATGAGAGTACCTGGGCAGGCTCGCAGCTCCTGAACAAGGAAGAACTCGACTATTACACGGCGGCGTTCAGGAAGTCGGGTTTTGAAGGCGGCATCGGCTGGTACCGCAACTTCACCCGCAACTGGCATCAATCCGAAGGTCAGGTCGAGAAGGTGAACGTCCCCGGGCTGATGATTTCGGCGGCCGACGACATCGTGCTGCGTCCGGCGATGGCCGACGGCATGGAGACATACGTGCCCGACCTCGAAAAGCACGTCATCCCCGATTGCGGCCACTGGACCCAATCGGAGAAACCAGCCGAGCTGAACGCGCTGATGATCGACTGGCTGAAGCGCCGCTTCGGCTGACCGGAACAAAGCTCCTCGTACAAATTTGTACGCGCTTACAACATTGTAAGCTCTTGTTGCGCCTTGCCTATCTGGCTATGATCCGCCGCCGTTTTGAATGCGGCGCAGCATGGGGTACATCTGGGCAAAACCCGGCCC
>DASVNC010000124.1:0-14891 GCA_036384055.1 Parvibaculum sp. | reverse complement strand
AAGGCCATCCCATGCTCAATATTCGCCACATGGCCCGATGGACGGGCGCGACTTTTCCCCATCCCTCGCCCGCGGCCTGGATGGCACTGGCAGCTGTGCCGACGGTCGATCTCATCTGGTCGATCTGGGGAGGTTTTCATGTCTCCCCCGGCTCTATAAAAAACCTCGCGCTCGCCGCTTTCGCCATGAGCATGCTGGTCGGCTTTGCCATCTATGGACGCGGGCGCGACGATCTCAAGGCTCTTGTCATCTGGGCGTCGGCCACGCTCTTCGTCATTCCCTTCTCGATTGCCTGCGTCGTGCTGAGCTATCTGGTGGCGAGCATCGATTTTCCGCTGGTCGATGTGTATCTCGCCGCATTCGACCGCACGCTGGGCTTCAACTGGATTGGCTTGCTCGAATTCGTGAACGCCCATCCCTACTTTGGCCAGGTCACAACCGCGATCTATTACGCCGCCTTCCCCGAGCTTGCCTTGCTCATTCTCTTTCTCGCTTTCAACAGGAGAGCGAAAGAGGTGCGCGAGCTTGTCGATATCTATTGGACGACTTTGCTTCTGACGATCGTGTTCTCGGCGCTTTTTCCCGCCCTTGACCCCGTCGGCTTTTATGCGCCGTCGCTTGACGGGTTTCAGACCGTGAAGGCGACGGCCGGCTCGGTTTATCTGCCGGACTATCTGGCCTTGCGCGCGGGCACCTATGACACGTTCGACTTCGGTGCAATGCAGGGCATCATAGAGTTTCCCTCGTTCCACGCCGCGCTCGCACTGATGATGACCTGGTCGGTGCGGCGCTTGCTATGGCCGCTGGCCATCGGGGTCGTCTTCAACGGGTTGATGATCGTCGCCACACTGACCGAAGGCGGACACTATCTCGCCGATGTCGTCACAGGCAGCCTGCTCGTCGTCGCCGCAATTTGGCTGCGCCACAGGCCCAAACGCATGGCGGAGACGGCCGGTCCATTGCAAGCCCTGCGCGGGTTTGATTAGCTGCTCTCCAGCCTGTGCGGAGAAAAGCGGCGATGACAAAAAATCCATACGAAACCGATCTCGACAAGAACCCGGCCAATCACCAGCCACTGACGCCGCTGTCCTTTTTGAAGCGCGCCGCCGAGGTCTATCCCGAGACCGTCGCCGTCATTCACGGGCCGATCCGCCGGACCTATGCGGAGTTCTATGCCCGCTGCCGCCGCCTCGCCTCGGCGCTGTCGGAGCATGGGCTCGGCCTTGGTGACACGGTCGCCGTCATCGCGCCGAACATTCCGGCCATGCTGGAGCTTCACTACGCCGTGCCGATGATCGGCGCGGTGCTGAACACCATGAACATCCGCCTCGACGGCCCCATCGTCGGCTTCATGCTCGACCACGGCGAGGCGAAGGCGCTCTTCGTCGACCGCGAATTCTCCGCCCTCGGCAGGGAGGCGCTGGCCAACGCCAGGGCAAAGCCCTTCGTCATCGACATCGACGATCCGGAATATGACGGCGCCGGCAGCCGCATCGGCGAAATCGAATACGAAGCCTTTCTCGCCAAGGGCGATCCGAATTTCAACTGGCAGCTTCCCGCCGATGAGTGGCAGGCGATCAGCCTCAACTACACATCGGGCACCACCGGCAACCCGAAGGGCGTCGTCTTCCACCATCGCGGCGCCTATCTGCTGGCGATGGGCAACATCGTCACCGCTGGCATGACGCATAACTCCGTCTATCTCTGGACGGTGCCGATGTTCCATTGCAACGGCTGGATCTTCACCTGGTCGATGAGCGTCGTCGCCGGCACGCATGTGTGCCTGCGCCGCGTCACCGCCGCGAATATCTACGACGCGATTGCCGCGCATGGCGTAACGCATATGGGCGGCGCGCCGACCGTGATGGGCTTCCTCATCAACGCGACCGAGGACGAAAAGAAAAAGCTGCCGCGGACGGTCGATTTTTTCGCCGCCGCCGCGCCGCCGCCCGCCGCCACCATCAAGAAGCTGGAAGATCAGGGCTTCAACGTGATCCATGTTTACGGTCTCACCGAAACCTACGGGCCCGCCGTCGTCAACGCCTGGCATGACGAATGGGACGAGCTTGAGGCGAATGCCCGCGCCCAGGTGAAGGCGCGTCAGGGCGTCAACTATCCGGTTCTCGAAGGCATCTCCGTCCGCGATCCCGAGACGATGGAGGAAGTGCCGCGCGACGGCGAGACGATGGGCGAGGTGATGTTCCGCGGCAATGTCGTGATGAAGGGATACCTCAAGAACCCGAAGGCCAGCACTGAGGCCTTCGAAGGCGGCTGGTTCCATTCCGGCGATCTCGGCGTCTGGCATGCCGACAACTACATCCAGCTGAAGGACCGCTCGAAGGACATCATCATTTCCGGCGGTGAGAACATCTCCTCGCTCGAAGTGGAAGACATCCTCTACAAGCACCCAGACATCATCGAGGCCGCCGTCGTCGCCCGGCCCGACGAGAAATGGGGCGAAACGCCTTGCGCCTTCATCACGCTGCGCGCGGGCGCAACGCTGACCGCCGAAGACGTCATCGCCTATTGCCGCAAGAACCTCGCGCATTTCAAATGCCCGAAAACCGTCGTCTTCAGCGACCTGCCGAAAACCTCGACCGGCAAGGTGCAGAAATTCAAGCTGCGCGACATGGCGGCGGCGTTATGAGGGAAGCCGGATTCAGTTTCTCTTTCGAAAGCGCCTCATAAAAATACCGTGTCGTCCCGGGACTTGTTCCCGGGATCCATTGGCGTTGCATTCCGGATTGAATGCCCGTGGACCCCGGGAATAAATCCCGGGGCGACAGCCGTGGTGAATTGGCCGAAAAACTCCGCCCTATCCAAATACAAAGCGCCGGGCATCATGCCCGGCGCTGCGCTGATCTCCGACTGACGGAAGAAGCCGTCAGGCTGCTGATTTTGTGCTGAGTCTTTCGATTTCTTCCTTGAGCTTGAGCTTTTGCCTTTTCAGCTCGGCAATGTGGAGATCATCGCTGGCGGGGTGGTGAAGTTCACTCTCGATTTCACGTTCGAGGGTGGTATGCCGATCGCGAAGTTCGGCGATATGCGACTCCAGAGCCATGTTGTACCTACCTGTTGGTTGCGGTGGGCAGCGAGAAAAGCATGACTCTTTTTTGACGGCTTGTCGAACCCGTCCGGGCCGCGCGCCGGAAAACCCGAGCGCCCGCCCACACCCCTTTTATGGGGTTGATGGGGTGCGGCCGGCCCGCGCCCGGCTGTCCCGAAATCGGACAGACCCCGCCCCGGGCCGCCGGGGTTCAGGCCGTTTCCCCGCCCGCCGCCTGCACTTTGTCGCGGCGCGCCGGGCTTGCCCTTGTTTGCCGGGACGGCCATCGTTAGAACCGGAACCGGGGCACACGCTCCCAATCGCCGGAGCACCATGACTGACCAGGAAGAGCAGGAACTGCAGCGCGCTCTGGCGCAGCTCAAGGAGGAGCATCGCGACCTCGACAGCGCCATCGTCGCGCTCGAGGCGACGGCCAACCCCGACCATCTGCAGATCAAGCGGCTGAAAAAGCGCAAACTCTATCTGCGCGACCGCATCAAGGAGATCGACGATCTCCTCTTCCCCGACATCATCGCCTGAAATTTCAGTCGCCCGGGCAACTCAGGACTGGCCGCGCTTGGTGCGGTACATCGCCTTGTCGGCCCGCGCCAACGCATCCAGCGGTTCGTCGTCGCCCGTAATGGCGATCGCGCCCGCCGATATCGACAGCTTGATTTCCTCACCGCCGATCGTCAGCGGATGCATCGACATCAGCAGCATCAACGCTTTCGCCTTGGCGTTGGCCGAAAGCTCGTCGGTGCGGGCGAGGATGACGCCGAATTCGTCGCCGCCCAGGCGCCCGACAATGTCGGACTCGCGAATGTTCGCCGCGATAATCTCGGCGATGTGGCTGAGCGCCGCGTCGCCGGCCGAATGGCCATAGACGTCGTTGACCTGCTTGAAGTTGTCGATGTCGAAATAGACGAGCCCGGCGGATTCCTTGTAGCGCCGCCCATAGGCAACGACGCGGTGCAGCTCCCGGACAAAAGCGCGGCGGTTGAGAACCGGCAGCAGCGGGTCGAGATCGGCCAGTTCCTCGCTGTCGCCCAGCCGCTTGCGGATCTGCTCCATCTCGCGGCGCAGGCGCTCGACCTCGGCCATCAGCGACATGAGCGCGTCGCGCACCCTGGGCGTCAGTTCGGCCTCGGGGATGCCCATGAAGCTGACGGCGTCCGTGACCATGCGGCCGGTGCCCGTCTGGGGCCGGCTCGCCGTCTCTCCACGCTCACGGGCCGGCGAGGGCGCATTGCCCGCGAGCGGCCTGCTGTCGCCGATTTTCATTCCACGCCCGACCGGTCAGCCGATACGACACCATACGCGTCCGGCCTCGCCTTTGCCGCCCCGGAACCGGTTGCCCGGAGCGGGATATGGCGGTGGCGCGCGGCCGGGCCCCCGAATCGAAGATGCCATTATTCGCCCGCAAACGCTACCGGTCGGTCCCTTTCCGGAGCAAAACCAGCCGGTTGGGGGCCGCCTTGCCAAGCAAAGTCCTATGCCTATACTGCCCCGCTTTCCGCGCCGGGGGACCGTCCCTGCGGGCGGTTAGGGACGGAAAGCAAATGGCCGCTCAAGCTTTGGTCGGGATCATTATGGGGAGCCAGTCCGACTGGCGCACCATGAAGCATGCCGCCGACGTGCTGGACGAATTGAAGGTGCCTTACGAGGCCCGCATCGTCTCCGCCCATCGCACCCCCCACCGCCTGGTCGACTACGCGACGACGGCGCGCGCACGCGGCCTCAAGGTCATCGTCGCCGGCGCCGGCGGTGCCGCGCATCTGCCGGGCATGGCCGCCTCCATGACGCCGCTGCCTGTATTCGGCGTACCCATCCAGTCCAAGGCGCTGAACGGCCAGGACAGCCTGCTCTCCATCGTGCAGATGCCCGGCGGCATTCCCGTCGGCACGCTGGCGATCGGCGAAGCGGGCGCGAAGAATGCCGGCCTGCTTGCCGCCGCCGTCCTCGCGCTCTCCGACGAGGCGCTGGCCAGACGCCTCGACGACTGGCGCGCCGCCCTCACCGCCGCCGTCGGCGAAGTCCCCATTGAAGAGTAAATCCATCCTCATACCGCCCGGCGGGCGGATCGGCATTCTGGGCGGCGGACAGCTTGGACGCATGCTGGCGCTCGCCGCCGCCGAACTCGGCCTCGCCTGCCACATCTATTGCCCCGACGAGGACGCGCCCGCAATGGACGTTGCCGCGGAGGGAACCCGCGCCGCCTATGAGGACGCCGCCGCGCTCGCCCGCTTTGCAGACAGCGTCGATGTCGTCACCTATGAATTCGAGAACGTGCCGGCCGAAACCGCGGCAATCCTTGCGGCCCATGCACCCGTGCGCCCCGGCGCGCTGGCGCTGGCCACCGCGCAGGACCGCTGGGTGGAAAAGAATTTCCTCGCCTCGCACGGCATTCCCACCGCCGCCTTCGCCGACGTGCCGGACGCCCGCACGCTCGATGCGGCGCTGAAGCTGATCGGCGCGCCCGCCGTCCTGAAGACGCGCCGCTTCGGCTATGACGGCAAGGGCCAGGCGAAAATATCCGATGCCGCCGATGCGGACGCCGCCTGGAATGAGATCGGCGGACAGCCCGCGATCCTCGAAGGCTTCGTGCCCTTCGAACGCGAAATCTCCGTCATCGTCGCGCGCGGTTTCGACGGCGACGTCGCCGCTTACGACCCGGTCGAGAACATCCACACCAATCACATCCTCGACCGCACCTTTGCGCCCGCCGCGCTCGAGGCGGCGCTGGCCAACGATGCCCGCGCCATCGCGGCGAAGATCGTCGGCGAACTCGACTATGTCGGCGTCATGGGCGTCGAGATGTTTGTGCTGCCCGCCGGAAAAGGCCCGCGCCTCCTCGTCAACGAGATCGCGCCGCGCGTCCACAATTCCGGCCACTGGACGATGGACGCCTGCACCGTCAGCCAGTTCGAGCAGCACATCCGCGCCATCTGCGGCTGGCCGCCGGGCAGCCCCGCCCGCCATTCCGACGCCGTGATGACCAACCTCATCGGCAACGACGTCGAAGGCTGGGCGGATTTCGTCGCCGAACCGGCGACCGCGCTCCATCTTTACGGCAAGGCGGAAGCCCGGCCGGGCCGCAAGATGGGCCATGTCACCCGCCTCTACCCCCTCGGCCAGCGCCCCCCGATCACCGCCCGTTAACGCTCCCCGGTGCAAATTTGCAGCGACCGGCTATCTGAGCCGGCCGGGCAACGGCAAATGGGACGCCGGGGACGATGGACCTCGCACAGGCAGATCGCAGGCCCGCAACGGCCAGCCGGGCGCATCCGGTCGACTTCAATCATCCGGGCTTTACGGCATTTTACGACTATTGGCAGAGCGTGCGTCCGGGCGCGGGCATCCCCACCTCATCCGCCTTCGATCTTCTGGAAATAGCCGGCTGGCTTTCCGACGTCACCGTCCTCGATGTCGCCAGCCTCAATGTCG
The DNA here is from genome assembly GCA_036384055.1 of Parvibaculum sp. Classification (GTDB taxonomy): domain Bacteria; phylum Pseudomonadota; class Alphaproteobacteria; order Parvibaculales; family Parvibaculaceae; genus Parvibaculum. The sequence continues at coordinate 8,401 of DASVNC010000124.1, read as the reverse complement.
CGACCGTGCGCTTCGTCGGCACCGGCCTTGTCGAACGTCTGGGCATCGACCCGACCGGAATGAACGTGCTTTCGATGCAGGCGAAGAACTCCTTCGATCGGGCGGCCCGCGGCTATCACGCGATGGCCAACCTGCCCTGCGGAGGCATGGCGCGGTACGTCTCCGTCTACAGCTCCGGCCGCGAAGCGATCGCACGCAGCCTGTACCTGCCGGTGGCGACGCCGACGGGCGAACCGCCGCGCCTTGTCAGCATGAGCGCGCGCGAGGAAGGCGGCGGCGTCTATGCCGACCCCATCGAGCGCACCGTCACGGGAACGAAGATTCTCTCGCTGGACTGGTTCGATCTCGGCTTCGGCGTGCCTGCCGATTTCTGACTGAGCGGCCTCAAGAACGGCCGTAGCGCAGGCGGCCGATCAGCCCGAAGGGATCGGGCAGCTTGTCGCTGAGGCCCTTCGCTTTCGCCTTCACTTTTTCAATTTGCATGACATCGGCGATGCGCCGGTCGAGGAAAGCCCATGTGTCGGCGAAATCGTCGGAGTGATCGCCGAACCATGTGATCGTCACCGCCGAATAGACGCCGGCGAGAATGGCGCGCTTGGTATAGAAATTGAAATCAGTCGAGGTGTCGCCGGCCGCGCGCCAGATCGCATCGACCGTGCGGTAGAGCGAACGCGCGCCGCCCGTGCCCGAAATCGGCAGGGCGAGCAGCGTCACCGCCCGGCGCACCGCCTCGCGGTGGTCGATGTCGACCTCGATGCGCGTCCTGACCGCAAGCGTGACGCGCTCGCGGATCTTGAGCGCGGCGAGATCGCGCTTCGCCAGCACCTCTTCCATCCGCCGGTCGCCGTCGGTGAGGAAACACTGAACCAGATCGACGATGCCGCCCGGAAAGGCGAGCCGCATTTCACCGTGGCTGACGCCCGCCGCGTCCGCCGCCTCGCGCATGACGCGCGTCGTCCAGCCGTCGAAGGCGACGTTGGGCAAGGCAGCAGCGAGAATTTTCGTCCGCACGGCGTCAAGACGATCGGCTTTCCCCCTGGCATGACCGCCGGGCAAAGGCTTTCCCTCAGACATCGGCCACCTCCTCTTCCTTCTCGTCCTGCGCCGGCGCAGGCGCCCAGTGGCGCGCCTCGCTCTCGAATATCAGATTGGACATGTCGCCCATGCGCTGCGGATAAAGCACGCCGTCGAGATGATCGCACTCATGCTGCACGACGCGGGCGTGAAAGCCTTTGGCGCGGCGCTCGATCAACTGTCCGTTGAGCCCGTAGCCGCGATAGAGAAGCTCCGTATAGCGCGGCACGAGGCCGCGCAGCCCCGGCACGGACAGGCATCCCTCCCAGCCGGGCACCATCTCGGGCGTCAGAATCTCGATCACCGGATTGATGAGCACCGTCAGCGGCGCCTGATGGTCGAAGGCTTCGGCCTCGTCGACGCCTTCCGGCGAACGCTCCGCCGGGGCCTGGAAAATGACGATGCGCCTGGGCACATAGACCTGCGGCGCGGCAAGCCCCGCTCCGTTGGCGTCGATCATGGTCTCGACCATGTCGGCGACGAGCGCCCGCACCTCGGGCGCGGTGGGGTCGGCAACGGGCTCGGCGATGCGGGCGAGGACGGGATGCCCCATGCGGGCTATTTTGCGTATGGCCATGCGCGGAATATGAGACGGCGCTGGCCAGTGGACAAGCCGCGATTCCTTTGCTAGAAAGCGGCTCGCTTGCGAAGGGCTCCGCGCTCTCGCACCTAACCCATTGAATCCAGACAGGATTTTCTCGTGCAGGTACTCGTCCGCGACAACAACGTCGATCAGGCCATGAAGGCTCTGAAGAAGAAGCTTCAGCGCGAAGGCGTTTTCCGCGAAATGAAGCTCAGGAACTTCTACGAGAAGCCCTCCGAGAAGCGCGCCCGCGAAAAGGCCGAAGCCATCCGCCGCGCCCGCAAGCTGGCCCGCAAGCGCGCCCAGCGCGAGAGCGGCGTGCCCGCCAAGCCGCGCGTCCAGGCCTGATTCCTCCGCTCACACGGAATAAAAACGCCCCCGGTTTCGGGGGCGTTTTTGTTTGCGGCCATCAGAACTTCTCCTCGCCCCGCTTTCGCACCCCATCGGGAAAATCGCGGTAGAGCGCGAAGGTGACGTTCGTCACCAGCGCGTTGACGCTGTGATGATCGCCTTCGATGGCGCCCGCCCGCGTTGCGACGAACGAGAAGGCCTCGTCGAGCTGCGCCATGTCGCGCAGCTCGATCATGAAATGGAAATCGGCGAGATGCGATGGCCCAAGACCGAGCTTGCGCCGCGTCAGCCGGTAGCTCTCGACTTTGCCCTCGCGCTTCAGATGCGCCATGTAACGCTTGAACGCATCGGCAAACTGCATGTCCGAGACGCCGGGCTTCAGGTCGCACCAGCCGTGATAGATGTCCATGCCCTCCTCCAAACGAAAACGGGCGGCGCTTCTTTCGAGGCGCCGCCCGCAATACCGGAACCGAAGCGGCTTACAGCGCCTTGATGATCTGCTCGACCATTTTCTTCGCGTCGCCGAACAGCATCATCGTATTGTCCTTGAAGAACAGTTCGTTCTCGACGCCCGCATAGCCCGAACCCATGCCGCGTTTGATGAAGAGCACGGTGCGCGCCTTCTCGACGTCGAGAATGGGCATGCCGTAGATCGGGCTCTGCGGATCGGTCTTGGCGGACGGGTTCGTCACGTCGTTGGCGCCGATGACGAAAGCAACGTCCGACTGCGCGAACTGGTTGTTGATGTCTTCAAGCTCGAAGACTTCGTCGTAAGGCACGTTCGCCTCGGCGAGCAACACGTTCATGTGGCCAGGCATACGGCCCGCGACCGGATGGATGGCGTAGGAAATCTTGACGCCTTCCTTTTTCAGATGGTCGGTCATTTCCTTCAGCGCATGCTGAGCCTGCGCCACCGCCATGCCGTAGCCCGGGACGATGATGACGGAGCCCGCGTTCTTCATGATGAAGGCCGCGTCATCCGCCGAGCCCTGCTTCACCGGCCGCGTCTCGATCTTGCCGCCCGCCGCCGCCGAGGTGTCGGCGCCGAAGCCGCCCAGGATGACGCTGATGAAGGAGCGGTTCATGCCCTTGCACATGATGTAGCTGAGGATCGCGCCCGACGAACCGACCAGCGAGCCGGTGATGATGAGCGCGAGGTTGCCGAGCGTGAAACCGATGCCGGCAGCCGCCCAGCCCGAATAGGAATTCAGCATCGAGACGACGACGGGCATGTCCGCGCCGCCGATCGGGATGATGATGAGGAAGCCGAAGACAAAGGCGACGAGCGTGATCGCCAGGAAAAGCCCGGTCGACTGATGCGCCGGGTCCATGACGATATAGACGACGCCCGCCACGATGGCGGCGGCAAGCAGGCCGTTGATGAAATGCCGGCCGGGCAGCATGATCGGCGCGCCCGACATGTTTCCGTTCAGCTTGGCAAAGGCGATGATCGAACCCGAAAAGGTGATCGCGCCGATGGCCACGCCGAGCGACATCTCGACGAGATTGCCCGGATGGATCGCACCGAACTCGCCGATGCCATAGGCCGCGGGCGAGAAGAAGGCGCCCCAGGCGACGAGCACGGCGGCAAGACCGACCAGCGAGTGGAAGGCCGCAACGAGCTGCGGCATCGCCGTCATCGCGATGCGCCGCGCCGTGACCGCGCCGATGCCGCCGCCGATGGCGACGCCGATGACCACGAGCGCCCACGTCGTCTGGTTCTGTTCCTGCAACACGGCAAGCGTCGTGGCGACCGCGATCGCCATGCCGATCATGCCGAGACGGTTGCCGCCGCGCGAGCTTTCAGGCGAGGAAAGGCCCCGGAGCGCCATGATGAAGAGGACGCCCGCGACGAGATAAAGAAGAGCCGATAAATTTGCTGACATGTCCGGCGCCCCTCAGCGATCTTTTTTCTTGTACATGGCGAGCATGCGTTGTGTGACGAGGAAGCCGCCGAAGATATTGACGGAGGCCAGGATCACGGCGACGAAGCCGAGGCCCTTGGAAATCCAGCCGCCGTCTCCGATGACCTGAACGCCGACGGCAATCAGGGCGCCGACGATGATGACCGACGAGATGGCGTTGGTCACCGACATCAGCGGTGTGTGCAGAGCCGGTGTCACGCTCCAGACGACGTAATAGCCGACGAAAATCGCGAGCACGAAGATCGCGAGCCGGAAAACGGTGGGATCAATCACTGCCGCTTCCATATCAGTTTCCCCCCTCGCGGAATGCCGGATGAACGACCTGGCCGTCCTTGGTCAGGCAGGTTCCGGTGATGATTTCGTCCGCCCAGTCGATTTTCAGGGACTTCGTTTCCTTGTCGACGAGCGGCGTGATGAAGTTCAAAAGGTTCTTGGCGTAAAGCGCCGAAGCATCGACCGCCAGCTGACCGGCGACATTGAGTTCGCCGATGATGGTGACGCCATGCTTGACGACCGTCTTGCCCGGTTCCGTCAGCGGGCAGTTGCCGCCGCGCTCGGCCGCGAGATCGACGATGATCGAACCGGGCTTCATCGACTTCACCATGTCCTCGCTGACGAGAACGGGCGCCGGACGGCCGGGGATCAGCGCCGTGGTGATGACGATGTCCTGCTTCTTGATGTGTTCGGCGACGAGCGCGGCCTGGGCGCGCTTGTACTCATCGCTCATTTCCTTGGCATAGCCGCCGGCGGCGTCGCCCGATTCGGATGATTCGACCATCACGAAGGTGCCGCCGAGGCTTTCGACCTGCTCTTTCGTCGTCGCGCGCACGTCGGTCGCCGACACGATGCAGCCGAGGCGCTTGGCTGTCGCGATGGCCTGAAGGCCCGCGACGCCGACGCCCATGACGAAGGCGCGTGCGGGCGCGATGGTGCCGGCCGCCGTCATCATCATTGGCGTTGCGCGGGTGAAAGCGGCCGCCGCATTGACGACCGCCTTGTAGCCCGCAAGGTTCGACTGCGACGACAGCACGTCCATCGACTGCGCGCGCGTGATGCGCGGCATGAATTCCATCGCGAAGGCGTTGATGCCGGCATCGGCGTATTTCTTGACGCGCGCCTTGTCGTCATAGGGATTGAGGATGGCGGCCAGCATGGCGCCGCGCTTGATGAGGCCGATTTCCTCGTCGCTCGGCGCCCTGACCTTGAAGACGAGGTCGGCGTCTTTCAGCGCGTCGGCTTCGCTGGCGGCGATCTTCGCGCCCGCTTCGGCATAAATGGCGTCGGCAACGCTCGCATGAGCGCCGGCGCCCGATTCGACCGTTACGTCGAGACCGAGCGCGACGAATTTCTTCACCGTTTCGGGTGAGGCAGCGACGCGCGTTTCGCCGTCCTGCCGTTCTTTTGGAATCGCGAGCTTCATGAAGGGGCCTGCTTGCGTTGAGATAATTTTGCCGCATGGAGCTTCAGCCGCAAGGGCATCCGCCGGGCAGAGCGATTATGCGCCCTGTCTTCACCTACACGGGAAACGACATCGAGGGAACTGGCCGGAAGGCATCAGAGGAGGAAGTACGCCATGCAGCTGAGCAAGACAACAAGGAAGCCGATGCCCCATTTCGTCCCGGTAATGAACGCATTGTAGGTATCGATGTGCTCGCTTGCGCCCATCTCCACGCCCCAGCCGGGATGCGCCTTGTCTTCAGCCATGTTGCCTGCCTCTTGTCCGTAAATTCCCGCGGGTCCGGGTTTGGCCGGACTATAGCAAAGAGACGGCTGACGGCAAGGTCGCCCGCTGGCCGGCCCTGTTCATAAACAGGCCGCGTCTTTCAATATTCGAGAAAACCCTACACGTCGAAGGGCAGTTTCGGCGGCAGGTCGGTCCGCCGCGTCGGCTTGGAATGATCCCAGTCGGCCAGAAGCGCCCGGAGCGCCGAGACGAAGGCCAGCGGCTGGTCGAGCATGAGGTGGTGCCGGGCCTGCGGGATTTCGATGACTGGCGCGGCCTTGCCGAGCAGCGTGAACATATAGTCGCCGATCTCGGGCGGCAGCAGCACCGAGAACGCGCCGCGCATGATGGCGATGCGGCAACGCATGGCGGCGAGCCGCGCGCCCATGTCGCCAATGTTGAATCGCTGCCAGATCGCCGGATCGAATTTCCAGGTCCAGCCCCCCTCGACCTGTTTCAGGGAGTTCCGGGCGATATGGTCGATGATATAGAGGTTCTCGCAAGGCTGCGGCGGCGCCAGCCGGAAGCGGGCTATCGCCTCTTCAAGCGTCGGATAAATCCGGTGCGGGCGGAATTCGCGCTTGGGCGGCCCGCCCGGCCGGTCGGGTGGATTGACCGGGCTATCGACGATGATGGTGCCCGCCAGCCGGTCGCCATAGAGCGCGCCGGTGAGAATGGTGACGAAGCCGCCGAAGGAGTGCCCGACGATGATCGGCGGTTCCTCACCCTTGAAGAAGCCCGCATCTTCGCAAACCGCGATCTGCTCCTCGGCAAAGACTTCAAGCGTGTACCGCTCGCGCCAGCCGCTGTCGCCCATGCCGGAAATATCGATGGCGGCGACGGAGTATTCGCGCGCCAGGAACGGCGCGATGAACGACCACCAGCGCGCATGGGCCCCATTGCCGTGAACGAGCAGCAGGCCCGGCTTGCTGCGGTCGCCCCAGCGCAGATAGTGAACCGGCACGCCCTCGACCGTGATGGTGCGGCTCTCGGGCTCGACGGCGATGGCGCGCTGAAACCAGCCCGGCGCTTCCGTAACGAAAGGCCCCTGCTCGTCGCCGGGCGCAATCCTTGGCAATGGCGGCCGTTCCTGCGGGGGGGTGTCGCTCATCGCGGCGCCGCCTGTTTCGCCGGCCGCTGGCCCAGCGCCTTGAAGACGGCCGTGCCGGTCATGATCGTCTTGTCGCCCGACCAGATGCGCCCCTGGACGGTGATGAAATCGTCTTCCGTGCCGATGATCGTCGCATTGCCCTCGACCCAGTCGCCGATTTTCGCCGCCGACAGGAAATCGGTGAGCAGGCGCACCGTCACCCAGTAGCGATGCATCGCCATTGTCACCGCGTGACCGAAGGCCATGTCGGCGAAAGCCATCAACATGCCGCCGTGACAATTGCCCATGCCATTGGTGTGGTGCTCCTGCACCAGAAAGGCACGCGTATATTTGCCGTTGTCCCCGATCTTTTCGTAGAGCGGTCCCATCTGACGCCCGAACCCGTGAACCCAGTTCATCGGCAGATAGCCTTGCGGCAGCGGCGGGGTGCTTTCTTCGAGCAGATCGTCGGTCATGGGATGAACTCTGCCAAACTGAAAGGGATCAGGCGGTCTTCGGCACGCCTGCCATCTTTAACGCGTCCTTCTGGCGCTTGTCGAGTTTCGCCACATCGAAGGCTTCGATGGTTTCATTGAAAAGCCTGTAGAAATTGAGCTCGGCGCCGAGATGCAGGAAGACGCTGCCGAGACCGACCGCGGCCCGGTCCATGAAGACGAATTCGCGCGGCGGCGTGACGGGGCCAAGTTTCCCGAGCGCCTGATGCACCTGAAACGCTTCCTTGCGCCCGTAGTCGCCGGGCTTCACGCCGTCGGCGATCGAACGCACGCGATCGTCGAGCATCGGCCCATAGATGAAACCCGCCCAGACGTTCAGAACGTCGATGAGCTCATTCGAGAGTTTCGTGAAACCCCAGCGCGCATAGGCCGCCGCCGCGCGGTCGCGGTCATTCGTTTCGAGCGCCCGGTAAAGCTCGACGACGCCCTCGACAAATGACGCCGGAAAAATCCGGATGCAGCCATAGTCGAGAAGATTGATGCCGATATCGGGACGCACCGTGTAATTGCCGAGATGCGGATCGCCGTGGATGACGCCGTAATGGCTGAAGGGATACCACCAGGCCGTGAACATCGCCTCGGCCAGCGCATTACGCTCCTTCAGTCCGGCCTCGCGATAGCTGAGAAGCGGCGCCCCGTCGAGCCAGGTCATGGTGAGAAGACGCGCCGTCGACAGGTCTTCGACAACCTCCGGCACGGCGATGCGTTTTTCCCTGGCGAAAATATTTCGGTAGAGCCGCATATGCGCCGCCTCGCGCACATAATCGAGTTCCTCGCGCAGCCGCTCGCGGATCTCGGCATAGATTTCGCGCGTGTCGATGGCGGCATCGAGCCGGCGGTGAATGGAAAAGACGATACCGAGCTGGTTGAGATCGGCATCGACCGCCGATTGCATGTCGGGATATTGGAGCTTCGCCGCGAGTTTCGTGCCGTCGAGCGCCGTCGCCCGGTGGACCTGACCGAGCGAGGCGGCCGCCGCCGCTTCATGCTCGAAATTCCCGAACCGTTTTTCCCAGCCGGCGCCCAGTTCCGCGCGCATCCGCCGCTTGACGAAAGGCCAGCCCATCGCCGGCGCCGCCGATTGCAGCTCGGAAAGCTCGGCTGCGAATTCGGGCGGCACGATGTCGGGCACGGTCGCCA
>DASVNC010000123.1:0-6710 GCA_036384055.1 Parvibaculum sp. | reverse complement strand
CGCTCGGCATGCTGCCGTCGGCGTCGCTCGGCGCCAAGGACGCGTCGGGCAAGGCCAATGCGATGTATGAGCCGGTGCATGGCTCCGCGCCCGACATCGCGGGCACGGGAGCTGCCAATCCCATCGCCAGCGTGCTCTCTTTTGCGATGGCGCTGCGCTACACCTTCGATCGCGGGGCGTGCGCCGATCTCCTTGAAAAGGCGGTCGATGCCGTTCTCGCCAGGGGTCTCCGGACCGGCGACATCATGCAGGCCGGCATGACAAAAGTCGGCACGGTTCAGATGGGCGACGCGATTCTCAAGGAGCTCGACCGGCTGAACGGATGAAAGAGCTCTTGCACTTGAATCCCTCCCCCTTGCGGGGAGGGGTAGGGGTGGGGGGCTTCTTAGAAAAAAGATGGCGAATGAACGGGCACGCCACCTTAGACGAAATTTGACCGACGCGGAGCGCAAGCTCTGGCTCTATCTGCGCGAAAAGATAGCGGACGGATTCCATTTTCGAAGGCAGTGCCCCATCGGGCCATATATCGCGGATTTTCTTTGCTACTCCGCAAGGCTTGTTATCGAAGTGGATGGCGGCCAGCACGGAATGGACGAGGGTCTTGAATTCGATCGCCGGCGGACTGAATGGTTTGAAGCGAACGGCTACAGGCTGATGAGATTTTGGAATAATGATGTCCTTGGAAATATCGAGGGTGTCGCGGAGATGATCGAGACAGCTCTTCGGAAAAAGAGTCTTTCTTGACCCCCCACCCCAACCCCTCCCCGCGAGGGGGAGGGGCTTAGAGGACGGGCTCTGCCGAACGCTGAAGGAGAGAAGCATGGGTTACAAAGTTGCCGTTGTCGGCGCCACGGGCAATGTGGGCCGCGAGATGCTGAACATTCTGGCGGAACGCGAATTTCCCGCGGATGAAGTGATCGCGCTCGCGTCGCGGCGCAGCCAGGGCACCGAAGTTTCCTATGGCGAGCGGACGCTGAAGGTGAAGGCGCTCGAAAACTACGACTTCCACGGCACAGACATCTGCCTCATGTCGGCGGGCTCGGCGGTCGCCGCCGAATGGTCCCCGCGGATCGGCGCGGCGGGCTGCGTCGTCATCGACAATTCCTCGAAGTTCCGCATGGACCCCGACGTGCCGCTCGTGGTGCCGGAAGTCAATGCGGCGGCGATTGCCGGCTATACGAAGAAGATGATCATCGCCAATCCGAACTGCTCGACGGCGCAGATGGTCGTGGCGCTGAAGCCTTTGCATGACGTCGCCAAGATCCGCCGCGTCGTCGTCTCGACCTATCAGTCGACGTCGGGCGCCGGCAAGGAAGGCATGGACGAACTCTTCACGCAGACGCGCGCGGTCTTCGTCAACGACGCCATCGAGAAGCACAAGTTCACCAAGCAGATCGCCTTCAACGTCATTCCCCATATCGATGTCTTCATGGAGGATGGCTACACGAAGGAAGAATGGAAGATGGTGGTCGAGACCAAGAAGATGCTCGACCCGAAGATCAAGGTGACGGCGACCTGCGTGCGCGTGCCGGTCTTCATCGGTCATTCGGAAGCGATCAACATCGAATTTGAAAATCCGCTTTCGGACGAGGAAGCGCGGGAAATCCTGCGCGAGGCACCGGGCTGTCTCGTCGTCGACAAGCGCGAGGACGGCGGCTATGTGACGCCGCTCGAATGCGTCGGCGATTTTGCCACCTATATCAGCCGCATCCGCACCGACCCCACCGTCGACAATGGTCTGGCGATGTGGGTGGTCTCGGACAATCTGCGCAAGGGCGCGGCGCTCAACGCGGTGCAGATCGCCGAGATTCTCGGCGCGCGCTATCTGAAGAAGGCCGCCTAGAACACCTGGATCGAGGGCAGCAGGCCCGGATCCCAGATCATGCCCTGATCGCGGGCGAGCGCGAGCTCGCTGCGGTTTGCCTCAACGCTCGATTTGACGAGGGCGGCCGTTGAACCCGTGGCGCGGGCGAGCGCCAGCGGCACGTCGTTGCCGGTCAGCAATCTGGCAAGAAAGATCGCCGAGAAAACATCGCCCGTGCCTTTGGGCATCGGGGTGTCGTTCAGCGGCGCATGAGCGAGCGTCTCGGTGCGGTAGCCTTTCTTGCCGTCGATGGCGAGGCAGGCGATGCGGCCTTCGGGCGCCGGCGCGGAGGTGATGGCGACGACCTTGGGGCCGAGCGTCCTTGCCAGCGCCAAGGCCTCGCGCGCGTCTTTCGGCTGCTCGCCGGTCAGACGCCCGAACTCGAACCAGTTGGGGGTCAGGATGTCGGCGCGCGCGGCAAGCTCGCCGATGGCGTCCTCGACGCCCGGCGCCACGTATGCGCCGCCCGGTTCGTCGCCGATGATCGGGTCGCACAAATAAAGTGCAGAGGGGTTCGCCGCTTTCACCCGCTCGACGGCGTCCATGACGGCGTCGGCCTGGCCCGGATCGGCAAGGTAGCCCGAAATCACCGCGTCGCAACGCTTCAGCCAGCCTTGCGCCTCAAGGGCCGCTACCAGCGTCGCAATCAATTCGGCTTCGAGGGGGCCGCCTTCATATTTGCCGTAGCCCGGATGATGGGCGAGGAGGACCGTCGGCACCTCCCAGACTTCGTGTCCGAGGCGTTCCATCGCAAAGGCGGCGGCCGTATTGCCGACTGCGCCATAGACAACCTGGCTCGAGATGGAAAGGATCGTCGCCATTCCTGCTCCTCATTAGCCCCCAGCCTTTGTGCCGCGCGCCGTGAAACCGCTTCACAGTCCGGCTCAACATTTATAGTGTCCGGTCTCGCATTTGTGAGACATTGCCCGGATATGGGCCCGGAGAGAGATATGGCCGACCTGACCGCACGCCCGCGCCGCAGCGTGCTTTATATGCCGGGCTCGAATGCCCGCGCGATGGAAAAGGCGCGGGAAATTCCCGCTGACGCACTCATTCTCGATCTTGAAGACGCGGTGGCGCCGGACGCGAAGGAAGAGGCGCGCGCCCAGGTCATCGCCGCGGTCAAGGCGGGGGGATATGGCAAGCGTGAAATCGCCATTCGTGTGAACGGCCTCGACACGCCCTGGGGCATGGACGACATCAAGGCGGCGGTGGCGGCGAAGCCCGATGCGATCCTTGTGCCGAAGATCAATTCGGCCGAAGACGTCGCCCGCGCCGATGCGGCGCTGACGGCGGCGGGTGCGGCGCCTGCGATGCAGCTTTGGTGCATGATCGAGACGCCGCTGGCGATCCTCAACATCCAGTCGATCGCCGCCAAGGCCAAGGGCTCGCGCATGACGCTCTGGGTGATGGGCACCAACGACATCGCCAAGGAGCTTCGCGCCGCGCATACGCCCGACCGCGTGCCGATGCTGGCCTCGCTCGGCCTGTCGCTCATCGCCGCGCGTGCCTATGGCCTCGTCATTCTCGACGGCGTCTATAACGACATAAAAAACGAGGCGGGCTTTGCGGCAATCTGCGAGCAGGGCCGCGACATGGGCTTTGACGGCAAGACGCTGATCCATCCCTCGCAGGTCGGCCCCTGCAACCGGATTTTCTCGCCCGATCCCGAGACGGTCGCTTTCGCACGCAAGACCATCGAGGCTTTCGAGCAGCCGGAAAACAAAGGCAAGGGCGTGCTGAAGGTCGACGGCCGCATGGTCGAAATTCTCCATGCCGAGATCGCCAAACGCACGGTCGCCATTGCCGATGCCATCGCCGAGCTTGAGGCGCAGGCATGACGAAAACCAATCCGGGAAATTTCTTCGAGGACTTCAAGGTCGGGCAGGTGATCGCCCATGCGACGCCGCGCACGCTCACCGAGGGCGACCGGGCGCTTTATCAGGCGTTGTTTGGATCGCGCTTCTCGCTGCAATCTTCGGACGAGGTGGCGCGGGCGGCCGGCTATGCGCAGTCGCCGGTCGACGATCTGCTGGCGTTTCACGTCGTCTTCGGCAAGACGGTGCCGGATATCTCGCTCAATGCCGTCGCCAATCTCGGCTACGCCGATTGCCGGTTTCTGAAGCCGGTTTTTCCGGGCGATACGCTGTCGACCATTTCGAAGGTGATCGGGCTCAAGGAAAATTCCGACGGCGCGACCGGCGTCGTCTATGTGCGTTCGACGGGGCGCAACCAGAAGGACGAGGTCGTTCTCGATTATGTCCGCTGGGTGATGGTGCGCAAGCGCGACAAGGCGCATCCGGCGCCCGAAACGGATGTACCTGTGCTGGCGGATGCCGTCGAGACGATGCATCTCGTGGCGCCCGGCGGCGTCAGCTTCAAGACCTTCGACACGGTGGCGTCGGGCAGCCCGCATCTCTGGGACGATTATGCGGTGGGCGAAAAGATCGATCACGTCGACGGCGTGACGATCGAGGAAGCCGAGCACATGATGGCGACGCGGCTTTATCAGAACACCGCCAAGGTTCACTTCAACCAGTTCACCGAGGGGCAGGGGCGCTTCGGACGCCGGCTCATCTATGGCGGGCATGTGATTTCGCTGGCGCGGTCGCTTTCGTTCAACGGGCTCGGCAATGCGGTTCTCGTCGCCGCCATCAATGGCGGGCGGCATGTCGCGCCGTGCTTTGCCGGTGATACGGTCTTTGCCTGGTCGGAAATTCTCGGCAAGTCGGCGCTCGAAAACCGCAGCGATCTCGGCGCGCTTCGCATCCGGACGACTGCAACGAAAAATTTACCCTGCACCGAATTTCCAGGTGCGCTCGCCAAGGGTTATGCCGAAGGTGTCATCCTCGATCTCGACTATTGGGTTCTGATGCCGAGACGCTAAGATCGGGGCGGCGAGCGGGCGTTCGCCGCGACGGCTCGGTTCGGGTGGGCAATGCGACTTCCGCAAAACGATCAGACTCCGGAGGGGTCTCAACCGGCCATGCGGTCGGCGGAGAGCATCGCCTTTGAGGGTGTCTGGACCGCGGCGAAAAGCGGCCCGCGCGTTCCGGCGCGCAGCGCGATCGATCTCAGGAGCTTTGCGAAATTCGCGCCCAACATGGCGATCATCGAGCCCGATCCCTCGTCGCTGTCCCTGCTGTTCCGTCTTTGCGGCTCGTCCTTTTTCGATCTTTTCGGCTTCGATCTCACGGGCATGAATTATCTCGATCTTGTCGATCCGGCGATCAAGGAGAGCGCGCATTCCTATGTCATGGCCTGTCTCAGGCAGCCATGCGGGCTCTGGCAGCGCACGCCGGTGCAAGTCGACAAGGGCGAACTCGCGCAGTTCGAATACACGATCCTGCCGATCATCAAGAGCAGCGCCGGCGTCGATCACATCATGGTTTATGTGGTGCGCGAGGTTCGCCCCGACGGTTCTTCGCCGGCGGTCAAACGCATCGAGCATTCGACGGTCTGGCAGTGGCTCGATCTGGGCTTCGGCACGCCAGCTCTCGAAATCACCGAACGGGCGTTCTAACACGAGGTCTCCCCGGCTTCCTGCATGGGGCTTTGCATCGATCGGTCGAAAAGCCGCTCCGGGCGGCGTTAACGCAGCATGGCGGTGGCCTTTCGCCAGTTACTGCGAGTCGTTCTCATTTCATAAAAAATCGCGGAAATCTGGCATTTGCCTTCACCTCGCGCGCGCGATAAACAACAAGCGAAATCCTACCTGCCGACCCAATCGGGGAACCCCGCGATGGCAAATACGCGACAGGCCGCACGGCCGCTTTCGCCGCACCTTCAGATTTACCGCTTCACGATCACGATGGCGATGTCGATCATCCATCGCATCACGGGTGGCGCTCTATATTTCGGCACGCTGCTGCTGGCCTGGTGGCTGGCCTCGGTTGCGATCGGGCCCGATGCCTATGCGATCTTCCAGACAGTCGCGGGTTCCTGGTTCGGCAAGGTGGTGCTGCTGGGCTACACCTGGGCGCTGCTGCATCATCTGACGAGCGGGCTTCGCTATCTCGTCTGGGACAATGGGCGCGCCTTCGATCTGCGCAGCGCCGACATCATGAGCTGGGGTGCCGCGGTCATCGGCGTCCTGCTCACCGTTCTTGTCTGGGCGCTCGCCTATGAACTGAAGGGGGTGCTCTGATGACTGCCGCCGCCAAGGCCTCCCGTCCTTCCAAGCCGGTCAAATCGGCGACGCGCGCTTTCCGTCGTCAGCGGACAACGGCGCTGGCGCTCTTTCCGCTCGCGCTTGTCTTCGTCGCGGTTGTCGTGGCGCTGGCCGGCGCGGATTACGACACGGCCAAGCACTACCTCGGCAATCCGCTGCTCGGCGCCTTTTTCGTGCTGCTGATTCTTGCCGGCGTTATCCACATGCGCATCGGCATGATGGAAATCATCGATGACTATGTGCCGAATGCGGCGCTGCGTCATCTGACCCTGTTTCTCAATTACGTCTTTGCCGTCGCTGTCGGTCTCACCTGCCTCTATGCGGTGGTGAAGATCGTCATCGGTTTCTAAGACATCGCGTCGAGAGAGTGCCCATGACGGCGACATACAAGTTCGTAGATCACACATTCGATGTGGTGGTGGTGGGCGCCGGCGGCGCCGGTCTCCGCGCGACGCTCGGTTGCGTCGAGAAGGGGCTGAAGACCGCCAACATCACCAAGGTGTTTCCGACGCGCAGCCACACGGTTGCGGCGCAAGGCGGCGTCGCCGCCTCGCTCGGCAACATGGGCCCGGACGACTGGCGCTGGCACATGTACGACACCGTCAAGGGGTCGGACTGGCTGGGCGACCAGGATGCGATCGAATATCTCTGCCGCCATGCGCCGGCCGCCGTCTA
>DASVNC010000122.1:0-4068 GCA_036384055.1 Parvibaculum sp. | reverse complement strand
CCGATGAGCCGCCGGCGGAGTGTCCGGTGTTCCAGGGATTGCGCGTCGGCCCATAAAGGCGGGGCTCGGTCGAGATCGAGAGGCCGAATTCAGGTGAAGTGGTTTTGCCGAAGATGACGAGGCCGGCGGCGAGATAGCGCTCGGTCAGTGTCGAGTTGTGGTCGGCCTTGTTCGATTGGAAGGCGGCGGAGCCGAAGCTCGTGATCGTGCCGTCGAGCAGGAGATGCAGATCCTTCAGCAGAAAGGGGACGCCGCGAAACGGACCTTCGGGCAGGCCGCGCGCGATCTGGGCGCGGGCTTCGTCATAATGCTTCAGCACGACGGCATTGATTTTCGGATTGGTCGCCTCGGTGCGGGCAATGGCTTCGTCGAGCAGGTCTTCGGGTTTTATTTCGCGTCTGCGAACGAGATCCGCGAGGCCGAGCCCGTCATATTTTTCATAGTCGGCAAATCCGGCCATGTCCGCTCCCCAGGCTTTTATGTGTTTGAGCCATCATAAGTGGGAAAGCGGCAGCGACTATCGTTTTATTCGCCCGTCCGGGAGCGCATATTTGTAAGCGGGCACCGGGCTATGGAGAGGAAAATGGCAAAATTTCTTGCCGCGCTCTGTCTGGCGGCCGCCGTCGCTGTGTCGTCCGCCGCATGTGCTGCGCTTGTCAACGGCAACCCCGCGGCGTTGCCGCATGACAAGGCGTCGCTGCAAAAGCTGGACACGCTGCAGATGGGCATATTGCGGGCGGCGGTGCGTTACTGCAATGCATTTGCCGGCATGCGGCACGAGTTCAATTTCTGCGTGACGACAAATACCGACCGCGACATTCGCCAGAGCGGCAACGAGGCGCTGAAGGCTTTCCATTTCGGATTGCCGCCGATGTCTCGCTATGACGAGGGGCGCAGCTATGTCGACATTCAGCGCGTCTTTCACGTCAAGCCGTAGCGGTCACGTTCAGAGGCGGGCGCGGTCGTGCGGGCCCGCGAAGTCGATCAGCGGCCCCTTGGGCACGATGCCGGAGGGATTGATCGTCTTGTGGCTGCCGTAATAGTGCCGCTTGATGTGATCGAGGTTGACGGTCTCCGCGACGCCCGGCACCTGATAAAGTTCGCGCGTGTAGTTCCAGATGTTCGGATAGTCGACGATGCGGCGCAGGTTGCATTTGAAGTGGCCGTGATAAACGGCGTCGAAACGCACCAACGTCGTGAAGAGCCGCCAGTCGGCTTCGGTGATCCGGTCGCCCGCCAGATAGCGCCGGCGCGAGAGCCGGTCTTCGATGCCGTCGAGCTCATCGAAGAGCGCCGTCACCGCGTCGTCATAGGCGTCCTGCGTCGTCGCGAAGCCCGCCTTGTAGACGCCGTTGTTGACGCGGTCGTAAACGGCGGCGTTGACGCGGTCGATTTCGGGCCGCAGCGCGTCGGGGTAAAAGTCGAGCGCGGCATTGACGCCGGGCAGGGCATCGAAGGCCGAATTCAACATGCGGATGATTTCGGAAGATTCGTTCGAGACGATGCTGCGCGTTTTCCTGTCCCAGAGAACCGGCACCGTGACGCGGCCTGAATAGTCGGACTTCGCCAGCGCGTAGACTTCAAAGAGGCGGGTCGCGCCGTTCACCGTGTCGGCGACGGTGCCGGGATATTCGGCGTCGATGGTCCAGCCGTTTTCGAGCATCAGCGGATCGACAACGGTCAGCGAAATCTTGTCGTCGAGGCGTTTCAGGGCGCGGAAGATCAGCGTGCGATGCGCCCAGGGGCAGGCGAGCGACACATAAAGGTGATAGCGGCCCGCTTCAGCCTCGAAGCCGCCGATGCCGGTCGGGCCGGGCGCGCCATCCGCCGTCACCCAGTTGCGGAACGCGGCATCCTGGCGGACGAAGCGTCCGCCAGTCTTGCCGGTGTCGTACCACTGGTCCCGCCATTTGCCTTCAACGAGCAGTCCCACGATCTTCGCTCCTTATGCGCTGGGCGGCAGGTCGGCGAGCAGGATTTCGGCATCCGCCTCGGCGCGGATGACGAGGCGTTCCTCGCCCTTGATCGCGGCGCCCGCACGCTCCGGCACGGCGACGCCGTTCACCGTCACGCTGCCCTTTGCCGGCACCAGATAGGCGAGCCGGCCCGGCGCGAGGTCGAGCGCCACTTCCTGCCCGGCATCGAGCGTGGCGCCGAGGATCGCCGCATCCTGCGCGATCCACAAGGCTTCGGCAGGCGCGTCGGCCTTGCCGCTGGCGAGCTGCACGAGCTGGCCCTTGCGGTCTTCCTTGGGGAAGGTTGCCGCCTCCCAACGCGGGCGCACGCCTTTTTCGCGCGGCTCGATCCATATCTGGAAGAGCGTCGTGTCTTCCGTCTCGAGGTTCCACTCCGCGTGCTGGATGCCCTTGCCCGCCGACATCACCTGAACGTCGCCCGCAGCCGTGCGGCCTTCATTGTTCAGATGATCGCGATGGGTGATCGCGCCTTTGCGGACATAGGTGACGATTTCCATGTCGCGGTGCGGATGGGGCGGAAAGCCGGTGCCCGCCTCAATGCGGTCGTCATTCCAGACGCGCAGCGGGCCCCAGCCCATGCGGTCGGGATCGTAATAGTCGGAGAACGAGAAGTGATGCTTGGCATCGAGCCAGCCGTGGTTGGCTCCGCCGAGCGTTTCAAGTCTGCGAACGTCAATCATTGCCTTACTCACTTTCTGCGAGCTTCGCGCTCGCCGGTCTTCAAATTCATCCGGCCGGCGATTTCGGGGGGAGAAAATCGCCGGCCGGGAACGCGGGGCTCGACCGAAGAAGGGGCCCCGAAAGGTTTTTGAATTTCGTGGGCCATATCTATTTGCTTTGGCGGACGAAACAATTCATGCTTTTTGGAACAAATTGTTCTCATTGGAGCAACAAATGTCCGTCGATCTCAATGCCTTCGCCGTCTATGCGAAAGTGGTCGAACTGGGGAGTTTCACCGCTGCCGCCGAGGCGCTGAAGCTCTCCAAATCAATGGTCAGCCGGCATATCTCGATGCTGGAGGACGCGCTTGGCGTCCGCCTTCTCAACCGGACGACGCGGAAGCTGAGCCTCACCGAGGCAGGAACGGTGGTTTTCGAGCGGGCGGCGCGCATCGTCGCGGAAGCGGATGAGGCCGAGCGCGATGCCGTCTGCATCGAGGGTGCGGTCCGCGGCAAGCTGCGCCTCAATGCGCCGATGAGCTTCGGCCTCCGCGAGCTGGGGCCGGTGCTGCCAAAGTTTCTCGCGCGCTATCCCGAACTCACCGTCGAGCTGGTGCTCAACGACCGGATCGTCGATCTGATGGATGAGGGGTTCGACGTCTCCTTGCGCGTCTCGCGGCTGGTCGATTCCAGTTTCATCGCCAGGCAGCTCGCCCCGGTGCGCCGCCTCATCGTCGGCACGCCGGAATATTTCAAAAAGCACGGCACGCCGAAGCATCCGCACGATCTCGCCGCGCATGTCGGGCTTCTCTACACGCTGTTGCCGCGGCCGGAGATGATCGAATTCAGAGACCCAAGCGGCAAAATGCTGCAGATCGAGATGAAGGGGCCGCTTCTCTGCAACAATGCCGATGCGATGGAGGGCGTGTTGATGGCTGGGCTCGGCTTCTCCGCTTCGCCGGACTTCATCTGCCAGGAAGCCTTGCGCGCAGGCCGCCTCGTCTCTGTGCTCGACGACTGGGCGCCGCCGCCGCTGACGCTGCATGTCATCTATCCGCATACGCGGCATCTCTCCGCCAAGGTGCGGGCCTTTGTCGATTTCGCGGCGGAGGAATTCGGGCCGGGCAAGGCGCGGTGGGCGGGGCCGCTCCAACCGGCGGCGGCGAAGAAGCGCGCGGGCGGCAAATAAAAAGGCGGGGGGCCTTTCGGCACCCGCGCCTTTCCGTATTTCAGGCGGAAACGGTCAAACCGGTTCCCAGGTGAACACCGAGCCGGTGTTGCCGAGGTCGGTGTAGCCGCCTTCCATCGCCGGGATGCCGTGCGAGAGGATCGTCTCCGGCGTCCAGCCGTCGGTGCGGGCGACGCTTTTCACGGGGCGGGGCTGCGAGAAGAGGACGATCTCGTTGCCGCGAACCGAAAAGATCTGGCCGCTG
>DASVNC010000121.1:0-2296 GCA_036384055.1 Parvibaculum sp. | reverse complement strand
AGGTCAGCCGCCTCGAGGACGGTCAGCTTCGAAAGTTCTTCAACAAGCTTGGCGATATCGGCCATGATGCTTCTCCTGATGTTGTGCCCGGGTGAGCCCGATTGGCCCGGCCCGGAGAAATCGTTGAATCCGGCTTACGTTACCTGACGGTCGGGATTTCTCCCGAAATCCCTCAGGCGGCGTCCTTCGCGGCATAGGCGCCGAAGACACGCGCCAGCTTGGCCGCCGGAGCGGTCGAGAGCTGGGCGAGCTTGGTCGCCGGAGCCTGAACGAGGCCAACAAGCTTCGCGCGCAGTTCGTCGAGCGACGGCATCGAGGCGAGCGCCTTGATCCCTTCCGCGTTCAGAACCTGAGCGCCCATCGAGCCACCGACGATCTCGATCTTGTCGGTCGTCTTGGCGAAGTCCACGACCGCCTTGGCGGCGGCAACGGGATCGACCGAAGAGGCGATCGCCGTCGGACCCGTGAGCATCTCGTCGATGCCCGCGTAGTTCGTGTCCTTGATGGCAAGCTTGGCAAGACGGTTCTTCGCAACCTTGTAGGTCGCACCCGCGTCACGCACTTTCCCGCGCAGGACGGTGGACTGGGCCACCGTCATGCCGAGGTTGCGGGTGACAACCACCACGCCGACCTCGTTGAAGACCGCGTTGAGCGAAGCGACCGATTCGGCTTTCTGCGAACGATCCATGCCTTACTCCTTCACAAATGACCGCTGAGCGAACTCAACGGCCGGCTACGTTTGTCCATGCCGAACGATCGACACGGGCGAGTCCGTTGAGGGGGAAGGAGTTCCGCGCCTAAACGCGGAAAAAGGCACCGCACTCCCAAGGGAGCTATGGAACCGGAGGGACGAGCCCTGAAATCTCTTTTCCCCGTCTAGGCTGGAAATTAAGCGCCGGCAGATCCGGCGCACCAACTGTCTCGGACGGATGATCGACAGCGAACTGCCGGTCGGGGCGGGCCAATGGCCGAAGAGCGCCGGAAAGTCAAGCGTGGCAAGGGCGCGAATCACCGAGCCATCCAGGCTTCGGATTCACACGGCATGAAGCAGCAAGCATTTCCGCACGCCGCTGATCCACCTGCGGCAAACCGCAGTTCTGTCCCGGAAAGACCCGTCTTGCATCGCCCGATCGCCCCACATTGGGAAACGCCCAATCTTTCTTAAGATTTCATTAAATTGAAATGTTCGAAAACTAACCCGACGATAATCGTGCGGTATCAGGGATAACAGCGCGCGATTTCTAAGGTGTCGCAAATACAAAACATCAACCCCCTCAGGTCCGGGCGATTTCTCGCCCCGGATTCTGGCGTCCTATTGGAGAATTGTCCGTGTCTCGTCATGCAAAGATCATTGCGGCGGCTGCGCTTCTCGCAGCTTCTGCTTCGCCCGCCTATGCCGTGGAAGTGCTGGTCAACGGAAATTTCGAAAACGGCATTAACGGCTGGACCACCTATACTACGGCCAACGGTACGATCACCGAGATCCCCAGCCTGCCACCTTCGTCGCCGCAGCCGCAGGTCGCCACTACGGTTTCGTTCAACACCACCGGCTCGGGCGCTTCGAAGGCGCTGTTCCTCAACGCGGGCGCCTATCAGCCGCCTTACGGCGTGGGCCAGCAGGGCGGCGGCGTGTTCCAGATGTTCACGCTCGGCAAGGACGGCAAGGCCAGCTTCAGCGCCAACATCGCCGCCCTCACCAACAACAACTCGCTGGGCGTCGGCCTGCTCAGCGTCCTGCTCGACGGCGTCGTGATGGACAGCTTCGACTTCGGCGCGCTGAACAACGCCACTGCCCGTTCGACGCTGGACTTCAGCACCTTCCTCACCGCCGGCGATCACACGATCTCGCTCCAGGCCACCCGCGCCTTCGCGCCGGCCCGCGGGGTGACTTCGCAGTATTTCGACAACGCTTCGTTCAACTTCACCGCGGTCCCCGAGCCGTCGACCTGGGCCATGATGATCCTGGGCATGGGCGTGATCGGCGGCACGATGCGCCGCCGCCGCGCGGCCGTCCGTTTCGCGTTCTGATCGCAGCGGCCTTACCGACAAGGAAGGCGGTCCCGTCGGGGCCGCCTTTTTTGCTTTCATCAATAGCGAAGGCGGCCCCTGGGGAGGGACCGCCTTCTTTATCCCATCCCCTCTCGCGAGGGGCTGGGCACACGCACCTTCAGACGGTGACCCGCGGGGGAGTTGCGGGGGCGGGGTTGCTGGTCGACGTCTGATAGGTGCGCCAGTCGAACGGCTGCGCTTCGGCTTCCTTCTGCTCGTGCTCGCGCGCCTGCAGGATCAGCCGGGC
>DASVNC010000120.1:0-2873 GCA_036384055.1 Parvibaculum sp. | reverse complement strand
GGGTGGCCGATGGCGATGGAGCTGCCATTGACGTTCAACTTCGCCGGGTCGATGCCAAGCTGGTCGCGGCTGTAGAGGCACTGCGAGGCAAAGGCTTCGTTGATTTCCCACAGGTCGATGTCGTCGACCTTCAGACCGTGCCGATCCAGCAAGCGCGGAATGGCGTAGATCGGGCCGATGCCCATTTCGTCAGGTTCGCAGCCGGCGATGGCCCAGCCCTTGAACACGCCAAGCGGGCTCAGGCCCCGGCGTTCGGCTTCCTTGCCTTCCATGATGACCACGGCCGCTCCGCCATCGGAAAGCTGCGAGGCATTGCCGGCGGTGATGTACTTGCCCGGGCCCTTGACCGGCGGCAGCTTGCTCAGACCTTCCAGCGTGGTGTCCGGACGGTTGCACTCGTCACGGTCGACCGTGTAATCGACAAGGGACTCTTCCTTCGTTTCCTTGTTGACCACTTTCATCTTGGTCTTCATCGGGACGATTTCGTCGGCGAATTTGTTGGCCTGCTGCGCGGCCGCCATGCGCCGCTGGCTTTCCAGCGAAAACTCATCCTGATATTCGCGGCTGACCTTGTAGCGCTCGGCCACGATGTCGGCGGTGTCGATCATCGCCATGAAGATGGCCGGATGCATTTCGGTGAGCTTCGGATCGTAGTTGTCCTTGCCGGGCCCAAGCGCCGGAAAAGAAATCGATTCCACACCGGCGCCGATGGCTACAGCCGCGCCGTCATTGCGGACGTGGTTGGCGGCCATCGCGATGGCTTGCAGGCCCGACGAGCAGAAACGGTTGATCGTCACGCCAGAGGTCGTCACCGGCAAGCCCGCGAGCAGCGCCGCGTCACGGGCGATGTTGCCGCCGCCATGCGCCACGTTACCCAGAAAAACGTCTTCGACATCGCGGCCCTCAACGCCAGCTCTCGCCACTGCGTGCTTGATGGCATGCGCCGCCAGGGAGACGGTCGGGGTCACATTGAAACCACCGCGGCCGGACTTGGCCATGCCGGTGCGGGCGTAGGAAACGACAACAGCTTCACGCATCTGGACGATCCTCGAACTAGTTTGATTTGATTCTTGCCGAAGCCGCGCCGCGCCATGAATTATTCAAGTCCGCAGAGCCGCTCATCTTAGTTGTGAATGATGTTAATCATTTACCTAGGCAAACTAATGTCCGGCTTGCCGACGGTCAAGCCCAATCAGGTCAAACGCAGGGCGACGGCACGCCCTGCCCGCGCCCGCCACGGGCAGCCTTACGCGACGCCATCCCGATGAATATCGCCATGCGAGGGTTCCTGTTCGCGCTTGACGAACAGCATGATGGCCAGCATTTTAAATCTATCTCACGATTCAAAACGCTCAAATCAAAAACTGGCGGACAAGCCGCCCGGGGGGGAGAACGTCGATGCTGCATGTCCGCATCCTTTGCGAATTAAAGGGGAGCCCGGCCCGAAGCCCGCAGGCCGTCGGCGTGTCGCCGGCGATCCGGATGGCCGCCCCAGTGCGGGTGTGCGCATGAAACGGCTGCTGATTGCCAACCGGGGCGAGATCGCCATCCGCATCGCCCGCGCCGCCGCTGATCTTGGGATCGAGGCTGTTGCCGTTTATTCGCAGGACGATGCAACGTCGCTTCATGTGCGCCTGGCCGATCAGGCTGTCGCTCTTCAGGGGGTAGGCCCGCGGGCCTATCTCAACATCGAGGCGGTGGTCGCGGCGGCGGTCGATGCCGGCTGCGATGCGGTGCATCCGGGCTACGGTTTTCTGTCGGAGAGCGCGGCCTTCTCGCAAGCCTGCCGGTCGGCGGGACTGACTTTTGTGGGCGGCAGCCCTGACGTGCTGAACCTCTTTGGCGACAAGGCGCGCGCGCGCGCCTTTGCCGCCGAGCATAAAGTGCCGTTGGCCAAGGGAACGGATGCCGCCGCCACGCTGGACGAAGTGCGCGCGCTCCAAGCCTCGGTCGGCGCCATTATGATCAAGGCCTTGGCCGGTGGTGGTGGACGCGGTATGCGGGTTGTCGCGGCGGGCGAAGATCCGGCAGCCGCCTATGAGACCTGCGTCCGCGAGGCCGAAGGCGCATTCGGCGACGGTCGCCTTTATGCCGAGGCGATCATCCCCCGGGCCCGGCATATCGAGGTGCAGATCGCCGGCGATGGCGTGCGCGCCATCGCCATCCATGACCGCGAATGCTCGATCCAGCGGCGGCGGCAGAAGCTGATCGAGGTTGCCCCGGCAATCGGGCTCGACCCGAAGGTGCGCCACTCCTTGCAGGAAGCCTCGGTGCGGATGGCGACGGCGGCGAAGCTGCGCGGACTTGCGACGTTTGAATATCTGCTGGATGCGGGCGACGGGCGGACGGCCGCCTTCATCGAAACTAACCCGCGCCTGCAAGTGGAGCATACGGTGACCGAGGCGGTGACCGGGCTCGATCTCGTCCAGATCCAGCTGCGGCTCGCGGATGGCGCGAGCCTGGCGGATTGCGGTCTTGCCGATGGCCCGCCGCCTGTCAAAGGCGCGGCGATCCAGCTTCGCGTGAACCTTGAAAGCCTCTCGGCCGATGGTCAGGTGTCGAGCGGCGCGGGCGGCGTGCTGTCCCGCTACGAAGCGCCGAGCGGCCCGGCGGTGCGGGTCGATGGATTTGGCTAGGGCGGCTACCGCACCACCCCCGCTTTCGACTCGCTGATCGCCAAGCTGATCGTCCATGCGCCGACGCTGGCCGCGGCCAGCGCCCGGGCCCGTCGCGCCGCGGCGGAATTCCGCATCGAGGGCGCGCCGAGCACCCTGCCCTTGTTGCAAGCCGTGCTGGAGCGACCCGAATTTGTCGAGGGCCGCGCCGATACCGGCTTCCTGGAGGCCAATCTGGAGCCTCTGCTTGCACGCGCG
>DASVNC010000119.1:0-12073 GCA_036384055.1 Parvibaculum sp. | reverse complement strand
CCTTCCGGAGCGACGCGGATATTGTCTGGCGGCGGGACAAACCGACGCTCGAAGACGTCTTCATTCTGATGATGAAGAAAACCCCGGACAACTTCCAATGAACGGCAGCCGCTTCAGCCTTCGCCGCCTCAATGCGCTCGTCATCAAGGAATTCATCCAGATGCGCCGCGACCGGCTGACCTTCGCCATGATCGTCGGCCTGCCGGTCATCCAGCTTTTGCTTTTCGGCTATGCGATCAACGCCGACCCGAAGAACCTCGCCACCGCCGTCTTCGCGCAGGACCATTCGGTGTTCACCCGGACCTTTATCACGGCCCTGAAGAACACCGGCTATTTCGAAATCGTCAGCCAGCCGTCAACCGCGGCCGAAGCGGACAGCCTGGTCCGCGCCGGCAGCGTCCAGTTCGTCATCGAAATTCCGCCGAATTTCTCCCGCGATCTGGTGCGCGGCGCGCGGCCGCAGCTTCTCGTCGATGCCGATGCGACCGATCCGGCGGCAACCGGCAACGCCGTCGCCAGCGTCAACGAGCTCGCCTCCACCGTTTTCAATCGCGACCTTCTCGGTCCCCTGGCGAAGCTGCGGCAAGGCCCGCCGCCATTCGATCTCGTCGTTCATGCGCGCTACAACGCCGAGCGCAACACCCAATACAACATCGTGCCGGGTCTCCTCGGCGTCATCCTGACATTGACGATGGTCATGTTCACCGCGCTTGCCGTGACGCGCGAAATCGAACGCGGCACGATGGAAAACCTGCTCACCATGCCGGCCCGCCCCTTCGAAGTGATGATGGGGAAGATCCTGCCCTATGTGCTTCTCGGTTACATCCAGACGGCGCTCATTCTCGGCGCCGCGCGCTGGCTCTTTTACGTGCCCATGTTCGGCAGCCTCACATTGCTATCGAGCGTCCTGCTCCTTTTCGTCGCCGCCAACCTCGCCGTCGGCTTCACTTTCTCGACGCTGGCGCGCAACCAGCTTCAGGCGGTGCAGATGGCGGTCTTCTTTTTCCTGCCGTCGATCCTGCTGTCGGGCTTCATGTTTCCCTTCCGCGGTATGCCTCGATGGGCGCAATGGATCGGTGAAGTCCTGCCGCTGACGCATTTCCTGCGCATCGTCCGCGGCATCATGCTCAAGGGAAACGATTTCGCCGATATTCGGATGGATGTCGGCGCCATTGCGCTCTTCTTTCTGGGTGCGACGATCATTGCGCTGAACCGCTATCGTCAGACGCTGGACTGACGCAAAAATCGCCGGGGCTCCTGCGAGCGGACCCCGGCGATTTCGGCATGGACAGCCTTGTCAGGCGATACTAGCCGCGACGATCGGCGCTCTCGCGCGCGGCATCCTTGGCGCCGCCGAAGGCGCTCTGGACCTTGCCGGCGGCCTTGTCGAGCTTACCTTCCGCGCGCAGCTTCGGGTCGCCCGTCACCTTGCCGGCGGCTTCTTTCACGGCGCCCTTCGCCTGTTTCGCGGCGCCTTCGATCCTGTCCTTATCCATGTTCGTTCTCCATCATGTGTGGTGATATGAAAACGAAACGACATCACGCCGCTCCGCTTGGGGAACGGCTATAAGACCCGCTCAAAGGGGCATGGGCTGGGCGAGAATGCGGCAATTATCTGCGCATTTGTTTCTATCCGGGATAGGATTGCGATTATGAGACATATGGAGAAATCGTGTTCCGCTCACCATTGAGTCATGCGCGGCATCACGCCCGTTTCTATCTCTCCGCGCTCTTCGGCCTGGCTATCGGCTTTGCCGCCGCGCCGCTCGGAGACGATCCGTTGCGCATCATCATTGCCGGCGATGGCTTCTTCATCGCCTATCTCGTATCGACCGCCGTCATCGCATACGGCGCGACGCCGGCCAGCATCCGCGAACGCGCCGACTTTGGCGACGAAGGCATTCTCCTCATCGTCTGTCTGACGGTCGCCTCGATCATGGTCAGCATCTGGTCGATCTTCGCGCTTCTGAACCAGCACGACACGCCCGGCCAGATCCGCATCGCGCTCAGCGTCGCCAGCGTCCCGCTCGGCTGGCTGACACTCCACACCGTCTCCGCCTTCCACTATGCGCATCTCTATTACGCCCGCGCCGGTCTATCGGGAAAGATACGCGAAGACCGCGGCGGCCTCGATTTCCCGAAGACGAAGGAGCCCGGCGTCTGGGATTTTCTCTACTATTCCTTCGTTGTCGGCATGACCGCGCAGGTCTCCGACGTGCAGGTGGAAACGACCGAGCTGCGCCGGATGACGCTGGCGCACAGCATCGTCTCGTTCTTCTACAATACGGTGCTGCTCGCGCTGGCCGTCAACGTGATCGTCAGCCTCGCCCATTGACGGCGATCAGGACGGCAGCATCTTTCCGGGATTGAGGATGTTTTGCGGATCGAGCGCCTGCTTGATCGCCCGCATGACGGCGATGCCCGATCCATGTTCCGCCTCGAGGAACTTGATCTTCCCTTCGCCGATGCCGTGCTCGCCGGTGCAGGTGCCGTCGAGCGACAAGGCCCGCGTCACCATCCGGTCGTGAATGCGTTTCGCTTCGGCGACCTCGGCGGCATTCTCCGGATCGACCAGCATGATGAGGTGAAAGTTGCCGTCGCCGACATGGCCGACCATCGGCGCGACAAGCGTCGATTTCTCGAGATCGTCCTTCGTGCCCTTGATGGCTTCCGCAAGCCGCGAGATCGGCACGCAGGCATCGGTGATCATGCCCTTCTTGCCCGGCTGCAGCGCCAACGAGGCGTAGAGCGCATTGTGCCGCGCCTCCCAGAGCCGGGTGCGGTCTTCCGCTTTCGTCGCCCAGTCAAAGGCGCCGCCGCCATATTCGCCCGCGATGGCGCCAAAGCGCGTCGCCTGTTCTGCGACCGAGGCCTCGCTGCCGTGGAATTCAACCAGCAGCAGAGGCATCTCGGGCAATGAGAGTTTCGAATAGCGATTGCAGGCCGCGACCTGCACCTCGTCGAGAAACTCGATGCGCGCCACCGGCAGGCCCGACTGGATCGTCGCGATGACGGCATCGATTGCACCTTCGAACGCCGGGAAGGAAACGACGCCCGCCGAAATCGCTTCGGGTATGCCGTAAAGCCGGAGCGTCAGCTCGGTGATGACGCCGAGCGTCCCTTCGGATCCTACAAGAAGCCGCGTGAGGTCGTATCCCGCCGCGGACTTCCGCGCCCGCCGCGCCGTCCGGACAATGCGCCCGTCCGCCATGACAGCGGTAAGGTTCAGCACATTCTCCCGCATGGTGCCGTAGCGCACCGCATTGGTACCGGACGCTCGCGTCGCCGCCATCCCGCCGAGACTGGCATCGGCACCCGGATCGATCGGGAAAAAGAGACCCATGTCGCGCAGATGGGCGTTGAGCGTCTTCCGCGTGACACCGGCCTCGACATGCACGTCGAGGTCGGCGGCATTGACCGTGACGATCCTGTTCATGCGCGACAGGTCGAGCGAAAGCCCGCCATGCGGCGCGGAGATGTGCCCCTCCAGCGACGTGCCTGTGCCGAACGGGATGACCGGGAAACGATGCGCGGCGCAGATGCGGACGATGGCGGCGACCTCCTCGGTCGATGTCGCGAAGGCGACCGCATCGGGCGGCGTCACCGGATGCCAGCTCTCGTCGCGCCCATGCGCTTCGCGGAGCGCCACGGAGACCGTCAGCCGGTCGCCGAGCAGCGCCGCCAGTTCGGCGATGGCCGCCTCTTTCGCGTTTCGGTCGAAAGCCGCTGTCGCGCTCACGCCGTCCCCCTACTGCACAGGCTCGATATAGACGGCCGTTCCATAGGCCACGATCTCGCTCATCGCCTGCGCCAGCTCGCCGGAATCGAAGCGCATCATGACGACGGCGTTGCCGCCCATATCCGTCGCCGCCTGCTTCAGCCGCTCAATGGCATGCTGGCGGGCGGTCTCGATCAGCTGTGTATATTCGGGAATTTCTCCGCCGAAGATCGAGCGCAGGCCCGCCAGAATATTGAACCCGATGCCGCGGCTGCGGACGACGACGCCAAAACACTCCCCCAGCGTTTCCCTGATCCGGTATCCGGCGATATTTTCGGTCGTTGTGACGATCATGCGATCCGGCCTCCCCCGAGTTGCAACCATCCTAGCACAAACTAACATGGCCGCATTCAGGGGAGAGTTGAAAGCATGACCGTAGAAGTCCCGATCCAGTGCCCGCTGCGCAAGGTCGAACCGCAATGGGTCGATCTCAATGGCCATATGAACATGGCCTATTACCACCTGCTCTTCGATGAATCGCTGGACAAAGCGTTCACCGATCTGGGCATCGGTTGGGACTACACGCAAAAAGGCGAAGGCTCGGCTTTCACCGCCGAAGTCCATGTCTGCTACATCCAGGAATTGCTGGAAGGCGATCCGGTCCGCGTCACCTATCAGCTCCTCGACGCCGACGAGAAACGCCTGCATCTCTTCGGCCACATGTATCACGCCGAAAAGGGCTACCTCGCGGCGACCTCGGAACAGATGTGCATCCATGTCGATATGAAGACGCGCCGCGTCGCGCCATTTCCCGAGGTGCAGCGGCGGAAGGTCACGGTCATGTTGGAAGCTCATCGCCTGCTGCCGCGCCCGGAACAGGCCGGCCGCGTCATCGGCATCAGGCGGAAGGTGGCGGAATAGGAAGCTCTTTCTGCTTCGGCGCCGGCAGGAAGTTTTTCGCCAGCGCGTGATAGACGCCTTCCTTGCAGACGAGTTTGGACGCCGCCTGCGCGATCAGCGCGGCCAGCATCAGCGGCACCACCAGTCCGTGATTGTCGGTCATCTCCGAAACGATGACGAAGCCGGTGATCGGCGCCTGCACGACGCCTGTGAAGTAGCTCACCATGCCAAGCAGCACCAGAACGCCGATTGGCGTCGAAGGGAAAAGCCGCACGAGATCGGCGCCGATGCCCGCACCGACCGAAAGCGACGGCGCGAATATCCCGCCCGGAATGCCGCTGATCGAGGAAACGGTCGTCGCCAGCATTTTCAGCGGCGCATAAAAGGCGCTGAGCGTCGCCGACCCGTGCAGCGCCGCCTTCGCCTGATCGTAGCCGGTGCCGTAAACCGCGCCGCCGGAAACGAGCCCGCACAGCGCCACGACGAGGCCGCAGATGCCGGCAAAGGCGACCGGATGCGCCTTGACCAGGCGCCCCGCCTTGCCATGAAGCCCGCCGCCGAACAGGATCAGGATGCGGCTGAACAAACCGCCGAGCAATCCGCCGATGACGCCGATGACCGGCACGGCGACCCAATCGCCCCAGTGAGCCATGATCTCGGGCGTCGTGCCGAAATAGGTGTAGTTGCCGAAGAAGGCGAGCGAGGTCAGACCGGCCGCAATGATCGCGCCGAGGGTCAAGCCGCTCGCCCTCACCTCGAACGACCGGCTCATTTCCTCGATGCCGAACACGATGCCGGCAAGCGGCGTATTGAACGCGGCGGCGACGCCCGCTGCCGCGCCCGCAAGGATCAATCCGGGCTGGCGCCGCGCCGAGAAACGCCCGGCCGCCGACATGATGGAAGCGCCCACCTGCACCGTCGGCCCTTCACGCCCCGTGGACGCGCCGACCAGAAGGCCGAGCAAAGTCAGAAAAATCTTGCCGATGGCGATACGCATCGAAACCAGCTTCGCGCGCTCGCCCTGGTCCGTCAGCTTCCGTGCGGCGATGGCCTGCGGAATGCCGCTGCCTTCAGAATTCGGGAAAAAACGCTTGGTCAGATAGATCGCCAACGCAAAGCCGGCGGGCGTCGCCGCAAGCGCGCCATAAGGAGAAAATGCCAGAAAATGCCGGAACTGAAGCTGGACAAAGTCCGCCGCCAACGCCAGCGCCACAGCCACCGCGCCGACCGTGAGGCCGCCGGCCACGAAAATGAGCCGCCGTTGCCAGCGCCGCGACTGCACGAAAAGCAGCCGGTTCCGTCGGGAGGCATTGGGAAGTTTCATGATGATCTGTCGCGCTTGCGGGGTCCGCCCCCGCTCTCTATATCGGGGACGAGGCGCGAAACCAAGCAACCCTGTCGCTTTTGGCCAGTGTTGCGCGCCGAATCGGGCTGGTGCCTCGTGCTATAGTGCCCGCAACCCGAACCCACGAGCCT
Source organism: Parvibaculum sp. (assembly GCA_036384055.1). Classification (GTDB taxonomy): domain Bacteria; phylum Pseudomonadota; class Alphaproteobacteria; order Parvibaculales; family Parvibaculaceae; genus Parvibaculum. Next base: position 5,979 of record DASVNC010000119.1, on the reverse strand, counting down.
TGACCCGCATGACGAGCGACCCCTTCGATCTCGGGGCCATTCCCGAACAGGACACCGCGCGCTCGACCAGCGCCGCGGCCATCGCCGGCATGCGCGCGCCCTATCTCGACGGGCTGAACGAAGCTCAACGCGAAGCCGTCGAGGCGCTGGACGGGCCTGTGCTGGTGCTGGCGGGCGCCGGCACCGGCAAGACCCGCGTGCTGACCACCCGCCTCGCCCATCTTCTCGCCACCCGCCGCGCCTGGCCCAATCAGGTTCTCGTCGTCACCTTCACCAACAAGGCGGCGCGCGAAATGAAGGAGCGCATCGGCCGGCTGATCGGCGGCGCCGTCGAAGGCATGCAATGGCTCGGCACCTTCCATGCCATCGGCGCGCGCATGCTGCGCCGCCATGCGGAACTCGCGGGCCTGCGTTCCGACTTCACCATTCTCGACGCCGACGATCAGGTGCGCCTGATGAAGCAGGTGATCGAAGCGGCCAATATCGACGAGAAACGCTGGCCCGCCCGCCAGCTTGCCGCCCATATCGACGGCTGGAAAAACCGCGGCCTGACGCCGGCCAAGGTGCCCGCAGGCGAAGCGCAAGCCTTCGCCAACGGCAAGGGCGGCGAGTTGTACGCCGCCTATCAGGCTCGCCTGAAAGTGCTGAACGCCGCCGACTTCGGCGACCTGCTGCTCGAAATGCTCCGCATCTTTCAGGAGCATCCGGAAATTCTCGCCGACTATCAGGACCGCTTCAAATACATGCTGGTCGACGAGTATCAGGACACCAACGTCGCGCAGTATCTCTGGCTGCGGCTGCTCGCCCAGAAAAACAGGAACATCTGCTGCGTCGGCGACGACGATCAGTCGATCTATGGCTGGCGCGGCGCCGAGGTCGACAACATCCTGCGCTTCGAGAAGGATTTCCCCGGCGCCAAGGTCGTCCGCCTCGAACGCAACTACCGCTCGACGCCGCATATTCTGGGCGCGGCCTCCGGCCTGATCGCCGCCAATGCCTCGCGTCTCGGCAAAACGCTCTGGACCGACATCAACGAGGGCGAGCGCATCAAGGTTTCGAGCTATTGGGACGGCGAGGAAGAAGCCCGCTCCATCGCCGAGGAAATCGAAACCCTCCAGCGCAAGACGCATATGCTGCACGAGATCGCCATTCTCGTCCGCGCCTCTTTCCAGATGCGTGAGTTTGAAGACCGCTTCATCAATCTCGGTATCCCCTACCGCGTCGTCGGCGGCCCGCGTTTCTATGAGCGCGCTGAAATCCGCGACGCCAACGCCTATCTGCGCCTCGTCGCCCAGCCCGACGACGACCTCGCCTTCGAGCGCATCGTCAACAAGCCGCGCCGCGGCCTTGGCGATGTCGCCTTGCAGACAATCCACCAGCTTGCCCGATCTCGCGGCGTCTCGCTGATGCGCGCCGCGCGCGAAATCGTCACCACCGAGGAAATGAAACCGGCGCCGCGCCGCGCCTTGTCGGGCTTTGTCGAAATGGTCGAACGCTGGCGCGCGCTGGTGCCCGGCATGCCGCATACCGAACTGGCCGAAATCATTCTGGATGAATCCGGCTACACCGAGATGTGGCAGAATGACAAATCCGCCGACGCGCCGGGCAAGCTCGACAACCTGCGCGAGCTCGTGCGCTCAATGGAGCATTTCGAAAATCTCGCGGACTACCTCGAACACATCTCGCTGGTCATGGAAATCGAAGCGCAGGAAACCGGCGACAAGGTCAACCTGATGACCCTGCACAGCGCCAAGGGGCTCGAATTCGACACGGTCTTCTTGCCCGGCTGGGAGGAAGGTCTCTTTCCGCATCAGCGCGCGCTGGACGAGAGCGGCATCGCCGGCCTCGAAGAGGAACGCCGCCTCGCCTATGTCGGCATCACCCGGGCGCGCAAGAACGCCTATCTCTCCTTCGCCGCCAACCGCCGCATCCATGCGCTGTGGCAGAGCGCCATTCCCTCCCGCTTCATCGACGAACTGCCGAAGGAGCATGTCGAAGTGATGGAAAGCGCGATGGGCGCATCGAGCTATCAGAACTATGCGCCGAGCCGCTTCGCGCAGGACTTCGCGCAGAACAGCAACTATTCGAGCCCAGGCTGGAAGCGCGCTCAGGCCAATGCGCGCACGACCTCGAAGGTCCGCGCGCCCGATCTCGATGTTCATTCAGAACTGGTTGCGACGAGCGACCCTGCCGCCGCCAGCTACCGCATGGGCGAGCGCGTCTTCCATCAGAAGTTCGGTTACGGCGAGGTGCGGGAAATCGACGGCAACAAACTCACCGTCGATTTCGACAAGGCGGGCAGAAAAAAAGTCATCGACAGCTTCCTCGACCGGGTCTGACGCCATGCCGCTCTGGAAGGCTTCCTTTGTCGTTCCCTATGAGGTGGCCGACGTTTTTTCAGCCGCCCTTGAAGACGCCTTCGCCCCCGAAGCTCTTTCCGTTTCGACCAGCGAAACCAACCCCGGCGCGGCACCGCTCATCAAAACGGCCTCGGACTGGAATGAAGTCGAAGCGCATGGCGACTGGACGGTCGAGGCGCTTTATGACGGCGAACCGCATATCGAATTGCTGCGCGGCCTCCTCGAACCCGTCGAGGAGCGAACCGGCATCAGCCCCACAGGGCTCTCGATTGCGCCCCTCGCCGAAACCGACTGGGTGGCGCGGTCGCTCGAAGGCCTGGACCCGGTGCGTGCCGGACGGTTCTTCGTCTATGGCAGTCACGATGCGGGCATGGTCCCTGCGGGCGTGATCCCGCTGCTGGTCGATGCCGGACAGGCTTTCGGCACCGGCCACCACGAAACGACGACCGGCTGCCTCGAATTCATTTCCGAACTGGTGACGCCGGGTCTGGCTATCCGCGCGCTCGACATCGGAACGGGCACCGGCGTTCTCGCCGTCGCCATCGCCAAACTCGCCCGCTGCAATGTGCTGGCCAGCGACATCGACCCCGTCGCCGTCAGAATTGCGCGGGAGAATGCCCGCAAAAACGGTGTCGCGCCGCTCGTGACGGCGGTGACCGCCAAAGGCTTCGGCAGTCCCGTCCTCTCGGCCCGCGCGCCCTACGACCTGATCGTGGCGAACATTCTCGCGCGGCCATTGGTCGGCCTCGCCCCCGCCTTTCGCCGCCACCTGATGCCGGGCGGCACGCTGATCCTGTCAGGCATCCTGCGCTCGCAGGAAACGATGGTGACCGGCGCCTGCCGCTTGCAGGGCCTTTTCCTCGTCTCCCGCAAACGCAAGGGCGACTGGGTGACGCTCCGGATCGCCGGCTGATGCAGAACCCTCACCCTGAGGAGCGAACCGAAGGTTCGCGTCTCGAAGGGCGAGGCCCCCGTTGCCGCAAACCCGGTCAAGACCTACATTAATCCCATGTTCCAGACCTTCGACGACACAGCCAATCCCGCCCTCGGGGCCGAACGCGCCGAACGCCTTCGCGGCGAATTGAAACGGCGCGGCCTCGATGGCTTTCTCGTTCCCCGCTCCGACGAGCATCAAGGCGAATACGTGCCGCCTCATGCCGAGCGTCTGCGTTGGCTGACCGGCTTTTCCGGTTCGGCGGGCATGGCGATTGTCCTGCTCGACAAAGCGGCGATCTTTGTCGATGGGCGCTACACGCTGCAGGTGCGCGCGCAAACTGACGTGGCGACCTTCGAGCCCAAACATCTGATCGAAGAACCGCCGGCGCGCTGGATCGAAGACAATCTGCCCAAGGGCGCGAAGCTCGCTTACGACCCCTGGCTGCACACCGTCGATGCCGTGGCGCGCTATGCCGCCGCCGCCGAAAAGGCTGGCGCGACGCTCGTGCCCATTGACAGCAATCCGCTCGACGCCGTCTGGTCCGACCAGCCGGAACCGCCGACGGCGCCGGTCGAACCCCACCCCATCGAATATGCAGGCGAACCCGCATCCGAAAAGCTGAAGCGGGTCTCGAAGTCGCTCGACGGCGCGGCTGCGGCCGTGCTGACCATGCCGGATTCCATCGCCTGGGCGTTCAACATACGCGGCGGCGATGTCAGCCACTCGCCGCTGCCGCTGTCCTTCGCGCTTCTCCATGCGGACGGCCACGCCGAGTTGTTCATCGACGAGCGCAAGATCGGCGACAAGGCCCGCGCCCATCTCGGCAACATCGTCAGCATCCGCCCGCAAAGCGATCTCGCGGCGGCGCTGGACGAACTTGGATCGAAGAAGGCGACAGTGCTTGTCGACCCGGCGACCTGTTCCTCGTGGATCAATGACCGGCTGAAAGCGGCGGGCGCAACCGTCAAACGCGGCACCGACCCTTGCGAGCTGCCGAAGGCCTGCAAGAACGATGCGGAAATCAACGGCACGCGCGCCGCGCATCTGCGCGACGGCCGGGCGCTGACGAAGTTCCTCGCCTGGCTCGGCGCGAATGCCGCCCGGGGCGACATCGATGAAATCACGGCGGCGCAGAAACTCGAAGCCTTCCGCGCCGAGACCGGCGAATTGAAAGATCTGAGCTTCGACACGATTTCCGGCGCGGGTGCCAACGGCGCCATCGTCCATTATCGCGTCACACGCGGAACGAACCAGCCGTTGCAACGCGGCGAACTCTTTCTGGTCGACTCAGGCGCGCAATATCTCGACGGCACGACGGACGTGACCCGCACCGTCGCCATCGGCGAGGCGAGCGTGGAACAGCGCGACCGCTTCACCCGCGTGCTGAAAGGCCATATCGGCATCGCCACGGCGCGCTTCCCCGAAGGCACGTCCGGCTCGCAGCTCGATGCGCTGGCCCGCATGTCGCTGTGGAAAGCCGGCCTCGACTACGATCACGGCACCGGACATGGCGTCGGCTCGTACCTCTCGGTGCATGAAGGCCCGCAGCGCATTTCGAAACTCGGCAGCGTGCCGCTGAAGCCCGGCATGATCGTTTCGAACGAGCCCGGCTATTACAAGACCGGCGCCTATGGCATCCGCATCGAGAACCTGTTGGTGGTGCTTCCGCCTGCCCCCGTCGAAGGCGGCGAACGCCCGATGCTCGGCTTCGAAACGCTGACGCTCGCGCCCATCGACCTCGCCTGCGTCGAACGCAGCCTGCTGACGGATGAAGAAGCGGACTGGCTCAACGCCTATCACGCCCGCGTCCGCGAGGCGCTGTCGCCCGGCCTCGATGACGCGACGCTCGCCTGGCTGATAGACGCGACACGGGCGATCTAGCTCGCCGCCATCTCCATCCACTCGTCTTCGGTGATGACTTCGATCCCGAGCTCGGCGGCCTTGGTCAGCTTCGAGCCCGCGCCCGGCCCCGCGACGACGAGATCGGTTTTCGCCGACACGCTGCCCGCCACCTTCGCGCCCATCTGTTCGGCCCGCGCCTTCGCTTCGGAGCGCGTCATGCGCTCGAGCGAGCCGGTGAAAACCACGGTCTTGCCGGCGATGGGCGACGAGGTTTCCTGAGCCGGCAGCGGCACGGCGACGACGCCCGCCTTTTTGAGCGCCTTCAGCGCCTCGCGGTTATGCTTCTCGTCGAAGAAATCGACGATGGCTTCCGCCAGCACCTCACCGACGCCGTCGATGGAGAGCAGATCGTTCCAGGCGTCGCTTTCGCGGTCGGACGCCTTTTCCATCTCCTCGACGAAATGATCGAGCGTGCCGTAACTCCGCGCCAGAAGCCGCGCATTGGTCTCGCCGACATGGCGGATGCCAAGCCCGAAGATGAAGCGGTCGAGCTCGATCTCGCGGCGGTCGTCGATTGCTTTGAAAAGATTTTTGGCAGAGGTCTCGCCCCAGCCTTCGCGGTCTTTCAATTTCTTCAGGCTGCGCTTGTCACGTTCTTCGAGCGTAAAGATGTCCCCGGGCTGCAAAATGACCCCATCTTCATAGAAAGCGGCGATCTGCTTTTCGCCGAGCCCTTCTATGTCGAAGGCATTGCGGGAGACGAAATGACGAAGCCTTTCCACCGCCTGCGCCGGACAGATGAGACCGCCCGTGCAGCGGCGCACCGCGTCAACCTTGCCG
>DASVNC010000118.1:0-4012 GCA_036384055.1 Parvibaculum sp. | reverse complement strand
TATACGCCTGAGTTCGCCGAGGAAGTGACCTTGCAGCCGATCAGACGTTTCGGCTTCGATGCCTCGATTGTCTTTTCAGACATTCTCGTGGTGCCGGATGCACTCGGCCAGAAGGTCGCTTTCAAGGAAGACGAAGGGCCGGTGCTGGAGGCTATCGTCCATATCGACGGGTTGAGGGCGCTGCGCCTTGAGGGCATGGTGGAGCGCCTGCAGCCGGTCTATGAGACCATTAGGCGGCTGACGCGGAGCCTGCCCCGCGAAACGACGCTGATTGGCTTTGCGGGCGCTCCCTGGACCGTGGCGACCTATATGGTCGGCGGGCGCGGATCGTCCGATCAGGCGGCGGCGAAATCCTGGGCCTATCGGGCGCCTGACGAATTCCAGAGCTTGATCGATCTCCTGACCGAGGCGACGGTGCAGCATCTTGCGGCGCAGATCGAGGCGGGCGCCGAAGTCATCCAGATCTTCGACACCTGGGCCGGCAGTCTGCCCGAGCCGCAGTTCCGGCGGTTCTGCCTCGAGCCGGTGAAGGCAATCGCGGCGGCGCTCGCCGCGCGGTTCCCGCATGTGCCCGTCATCGGTTTCCCGCGCGGGGCAGGCGCGCTGGCGAAAGATTATTTCCGCGAGACGAAGATCGCCGGGCTCAGCCTCGACACGGGCGTTTCGCCCGATTGGGCAAAGCGCGAGCTGCAAGCCATCGGCTGCGTGCAGGGCAATCTCGATCCTTTGCTGCTCGTTGCCGGCGGGCATGAGATGCGCACGGCGGCCACACATATCGTTGAGGTGCTGGGGCACGGGCCGTTCATCTTCAATCTCGGTCACGGCATCGTGCCGCAGACGCCGCCGGACCATGTGGCGGAGCTGATCGCCATTGTACGTGGGGCCATTGTGCGCGGGGCGGCTCGCTGATGGCGCGGCTTGCGATCGTTCTCTTCAACCTGGGCGGACCTGACAGTCCGGACGCGGTTGAGCCCTTTCTCTTCAATCTCTTCAACGATCCGGCGATCATCCGTTTGCCGAAGCCCTTGCGTTGGCTGATTGCGAAAATCGTTTCGCGGCGTCGTGCGCCGGTGGCGAGTCACATCTACAGCCAGATCGGCGGGCGTTCGCCCATCCTGCCGCTGACCGAGGCACAGGCGCGGGCGCTCGAAACCGCCGTGACGGACATGGCGAATGGCGAATCCGAGGTGCGCGCCTTTATCGCCATGCGCTACTGGAAGCCTTTTGCCGATGAGACGGCGCGCGCCGTCAAAAGCTGGGCGCCGCATGAGATTGTGCTGCTGCCGCTCTATCCGCAATATTCGACGACGACGACCGCCTCGTCACTGAAGGACTGGGACCGGGCGGCGAAGGCCGCGGGGCTTCACACGCGGTCAGGCACCGTCTGCTGCTATCCGGTGGAGGAAGGCTTCGTCGCGGCGCATGTCGCGCTGCTGCGCGCCGCCATCGCGCAGTTTCCGACGCGCGACGAGTTCCGGATTCTTTTCTCGGCGCATGGGCTGCCCAAGCGCATCGTCGAAGCCGGCGATCCCTATCAGACCCAGGTCGAGGCGACCTGCGCGGCCGTGATGGCCGCTGTCGGCGGCGGGCCTTTCGACTGGGCAACCTCGTTTCAGAGCCGGGTCGGGCCGCTCGAATGGATCGGGCCCGCGACCGATAAAGAGATCGAACGGGCCGGGCACGAGGGCAAAAGCCTGATCGTTGTGCCGGTCGCCTTCGTCTCGGAACATTCCGAAACGCTGGTCGAGCTCGATATCGAATATGCAAAGCTCGCGGGCGAAGCGGGCGTGCCGCGCTATGTGCGGGTGCCGGCGCTCGGCACCCGGCCTGAATTCATCGAGGGGCTGGCGCGGCTGGTCGCCGGAGCCCTGGCGGGCGATGGGCTTCTCTGTCCCGAAGAGGCGGCGGGGCGGCCTTGCGGCGAGGAGAACCGGCGATGATGGATTTTCTGCAGGCGCATTACCCCTGGCTGAAGGCGCTGCATGTCATCTCGGTGATTTTCTGGATGGCGGGCATGGCCTATCTGCCGCGGCTCTTCGTCTATCACGCCGATGCCGAAGCCGGATCGGACAAGTCCGAGACCTTCAAGATCATGGAGCGGCGGCTTCTGCGCGGGATCATCAATCCGGCGATGATAGCGACGTTCCTGTTCGGAGGGCTTTTGCTCTGGGCGAATCCGTCGCTTTTGCGGGAGCCTTGGCTGCACGCCAAACTGACCCTCGTTCTCGTCATGACCGGGCTTCACGGCATGTTCTCGAGATGGCGGCGGGACTTCGAGGCCGACCGCAACACCCGGCCGGCGCGCTTTTACCGGATCGTCAACGAGGCGCCGCCCGTCCTCGTCGTCCTGATCGTCATTCTGGTGATTGTGCGGCCGTTCTAGGCCCGCACCGTCCGCGTTGCCCCGTCCGGCAAATATCATTTGAAATTGCAGGGACTTGGGCTTATATCCCTTGCCAGAGCCGGAGTTCTTCCGGCGGCTTTCCTGACGTTTGACGACCGTAACCGCAGGCCCTGACGGGTTTTATGACATAAGCGGAGCGGCGGCACGAAACCGGGCGCGCATCGAACGCGTTACGGCCGGGCAAGGCAAAGACCCCCTCTCCCCAGCGTTAGCTCACTCGATATCTCTTCACCCAACAAGCGCTCAGCATCCGACGATCCCGGGCTCTTTGTTCCCCAAAACGAAAGACTTTCCCGCCAATGCCGCAGATCAAGCTGCAGGACCTCAAGGCCAAAGGGCCGACCGAACTCCTGAGCCTCGCCGAAGAGCTCCAGGTCGAGAATGCCTCGACGCTCCGGACGCAGGACATGATGTTCGCGATCCTCAAACAATATGCCGAGCAGTCGATCGACATTATCGGCGAAGGCGTGGTCGAGGTGCTGCCCGACGGCTTCGGCTTCCTGCGCTCGCCGGAAGCCAACTATCTGCCGGGCCCCGACGACATCTATGTCTCACCCTCGCAGATCCGGCGCTTTTCGCTCCGAACCGGCGATACGGTCGAAGGCGAAATCCGCAGCCCGAAAGACGGCGAGCGTTATTTCGCGCTGCTCAAGGTTTCGACCGTCAATTTCGAGAGCCCGGAAAAAGCCCGCCACAAGGTTCACTTCGACAATCTGACGCCGCTCTATCCGGATGAAAAGCTGGAAATGGAAGTGGCCGATCCGACGCTGAAGGATCGCTCGTCGCGCCTCATCGACATCGTCGCGCCGCTCGGCAAAGGCCAGCGCGGGTTGATCGTCGCGCCGCCCAGGACCGGCAAGACGGTGCTTCTCCAGAACATCGCCCATTCGATCACGACCAACCATCCGGAATGCTATCTGATCGTTCTGCTGATCGACGAGCGGCCGGAAGAAGTCACCGACATGCAGCGCTCGGTGAAGGGCGAGGTCATTTCCTCGACCTTCGACGAACCGGCGGTGCGCCACGTGCAGGTCGCCGAAATGGTGATCGAGAAGGCCAAGCGCCTGGTCGAACATGGCCGCGACGTGGTGATCCTGCTCGATTCCATCACGCGCCTCGGCCGCGCCTACAACACCGTCGTTCCGTCCTCGGGCAAGGTGCTGACCGGCGGCGTCGATGCGAACGCCTTGCAGCGGCCGAAGCGTTTCTTCGGCGCGGCGCGCAACATTGAAGAGGGCGGCTCGCTGACCATCATCGCCACCGCGCTGATCGACACGGGCTCGCGCATGGACGAAGTCATCTTCGAAGAGTTCAAGGGCACCGGTAACTCGGAAATCGTTCTCGACCGCAAGATTGCCGACAAGCGCGTTTTCCCGGCGATGGACATTCTGAAGTCCGGCACGCGCAAGGAAGAACTGCTGGTCGACAAGGCGATCCTGTCGAAGATGTATGTACTCCGCCGCATCCTCAATCCGATGGGCACGGTCGATGCGGTCGAATTCCTGCTCGACAAGCTGAAGCAGACGAAGAGCAATGGCGAGTTCTTCGATTCCATGAACACTTAAGCGCCGTCATTCAGGGCGATATGCGAAGGGCGGCCTCATAAGG
>DASVNC010000117.1:0-6574 GCA_036384055.1 Parvibaculum sp. | reverse complement strand
CGGAGGCGCATTACGCCGCCGCTTGGCCCGCGGCGCACCTCGAAGGCATCGCCCTGACGCGCTACGGACATGCGCGCCCGACGCGCCTCGTCGAGGTGATCGAGGCGGGCCATCCCGTGCCGGACGCGGCGGGCGTCATCGGCTGCCGGCGCATTCTCGATCTCGCCCGCACGCTCGGGCCTGACGATCTCGCCGTCGTGCTGATTTCGGGCGGCGGTTCGGCCCTGGCGACGCTGCCCATCGACGGTGTCAGCCTTGAGGACAAGCGCGCCCTCACCCGCACGCTGCTCAGCTCCGGCGCGTCCATCGCCGATATCAACTGCGTTCGGAAACACCTCTCGCGCTTCAAGGGCGGCAGGCTCGCCGCCGCCCTCCACCCGGCGCCTTCCCTGACGCTGGCGATCTCGGATGTCGCAGGCGACGATCCGAGCATCATCGCCTCGGGCCCGACAGTGCCCGACCCAACGACACGCGAGGACGCGCTCGGCACTCTCGACCGCTTCCACATCGATGCGCCCGCCCATCTGCGCTCCGCTCTTGCTACCGCACCGGAAAGCCCGAAGCCCGGCGCATCCATCTTCGCCAATGCGCGCTATGAGCTGATTGCGAGCGGCGCGGGCGCTCTCGAAGCCGCGGCAGGGCGGGCAAGATCGCAAGGGTACGAGGTTCTCGATCTCGGCGACCGCATCGAAGGCGAGGCGCGCACCGTTGCCGCCGAACATGCCCGCATGGCGCTCGACGCGAAGCGCGCCGGAAAACGTCTCGCCATTCTTTCGGGCGGCGAACTCGGCGTCACTTTCACCAAAGGCGCGCCCGCCGGACAAGGCGGCCCCAATCAGGAATACGCCCTCGCTCTGGCGCTATGTCTTAACGGCGCGAAAGGAATTGCCGCCATCGCAGGCGACACCGACGGCATCGACGGCGGCAGCGGCAAGGCCGACGACCCGGCCGGCGCTTTGATTTTCCCCGATACGCTCGTCCGCGCCCGCGCACACGGCGCGGACGCCGCTGCGTCACTCGACCGTCACGATGCCACCGGATTTTTCGAACCCCTCGGGGATCTTCTGCGCACCGGCCCCAGTTACACGAATATCAATGATTTCCGTGCGATTCTGATAGAAGGTGACGATACGTAATATGGAGGCCACCTCGTGATCCGCCGGCGCAACGTCAAGATCATTGCGACGCTCGGACCTGCATCCGACACGCCGGAAATGATCCGCGCGCTGTTCGACGCCGGCGCCGACGTCTTCCGCCTGAACATGAGCCATCTGTCTCATGAAGGGCTGCGCCGCGTACATGGCGTCATTCGCGCCATCGAAGCCGAGGTCCAACGCCCCATCGGCATTCTTGCCGACCTTCAGGGGCCGAAACTGCGCGTCGGCGAGATGAAGGACGGCGCGGCGATGCTCGAAAAGGGGCAGAGCTTCCGTCTCGATCTCGACAAGACGCCGGGCGACGCCAGGCGCGCGCCGCTTCCCCATCCGGAAATTTTCGCCGCCGTCGAAACGGGCCAGGCGCTTCTGCTGGACGACGGAAAAATTCGTCTTCGCGTCACGAAGACCGGCAAGGATTTCGCCGAGACCGAAGTGATCGTCGGCGGCAAGTTGTCCAACCGCAAGGGCGTCAATGTTCCCGAAGCTGTGCTGCCGGTGGCGGCGCTGACCGAAAAGGACCGCAGCGATTTCGAGGCGGCGCTCAATCTCGGCGTCGACTGGGTGGCGCTCTCCTTCATCCAGCGCCCCGACGACATCGCCGAGGCGCGCAAGATCGCGCGCGGCCGCGCCGCCGTTCTCGCCAAGATCGAAAAGCCGCAAGCTCTCGTCCATCTCGACGAAATCATCGACATGGCCGACGCGCTGATGGTTGCGCGCGGCGATCTCGGCGTCGAACTGCCGCTGGAGCAGGTGCCGGGCTGGCAGAAGCGCATCACCCGCGCCGCGCGCCGCGCCGGCAAGCCCGTCGTCGTCGCCACGCAGATGCTGGAATCGATGATCGCCTCGCCCGTGCCGACCCGCGCGGAGGTGTCGGACGTTGCCACCGCCGTCTTTGAAGGCGCCGACGCGATCATGCTGTCGGCCGAATCCGCCGCCGGAAAATATCCGATCGAAGCTGTCCGCATGATGGACAGCATCGCCGCCGAGGTGGAAAGCGATCCGACCTATCCCGGCATCATCTATGCCCAGCGCAACGAGCCCGAAGCGACCGGCGCCGACGCGATCAGCGCCGCCGCCCACATGGTCGCCGACACGCTGAACGCTGCCGCCATCGTCTGCTGGACGAATTCGGGCTCGACGGGCCTGCGCGCCGCGCGCGAGCGACCGCTCTTTCCGATCATCGCGCTGACGCCGATCCCGAATACGGCGCGCCGTCTCGCATTGGTATGGGGCCTGCATTGCGTGCTGACGGAAGATGCGCACGATCTGGACGACGTTGCCGAACGCGCCTGCCGCATCGCCTTCCGCGAAGGCTATGCCCAGCCAGGCCAGCGCATCATCGTGACGGCGGGGCTGCCGCTCGGCACGCCCGGCGCGACCAATATGCTGCGCGTCGCTTTCGTCGGCCGCAAAGGCAGCGCCGTCGATTAGCCCAGAGGCTCGACGACATGGGTGCCCGCGCGGGGCGCTTCGCCGCGCGCCAGCCGCTCCAGCGCATCGATGACGATTTCGGGCCGGACGTAATGCGGCATGTGTCCGACGCCGGTGAGCTTGATCAGTTCCGACCCGGTGATCTCGTCATGCAGCGCATAGGAATGAAGCTTCGCCCACACTGTCTTGTCGCGATTGCCGGTGACGATGATCGTCGGCACCTTGATTTCGCGGTACCGTTTGCTCTGCTGGACAAGATGACTTCGCAAATTTTTCGAGTCGGCGCTGTTCGAGCGAAAGTGCCCCGGCCGGAATAGAAGCGGCAGCCCGATCGCCTCGGCATAGCCCGCAGGCGCCTTGTCGGGCGCGAAAACGCCGGTGACGCCGGGGCCCATCAGCAACTGGCCGCCGGGCCCGAGCAGCGTGCGGAGAAAAAGCCATCCGGCGACAGGCATCCCGACGAGCTTGTGATACCAGGCGGTCTCGCCCTCCCAGACATGCGTCGCGCCGGATAGCACGAGCAGTCCCGAAAGAGCGTTCGGGAATTCCAGCGCATAGGCGGTCGCAACCGCCCCGCCCCATGAATGCCCGAGCAGCACCGGCTTCACGACGCCAAGCTTCGTCAGCGCCTCATGAAGGACGCGCGCCTGCGCCGCCGGGTTCGTCATGTCGGAGAGACGCGGCCGCTCGCTCCAGCCGTGGCCTGGCCGGTCGAAGGCGATGACGCGATGACGTTTGGCGAGTTCGGGCATCAGGCTCGCCGCCATGTCGCCCACATTGCCGCTCGCGCCATGCACCAGCACGATGACGGCGCCTTCCGGCGAAGGCGGTCCCATTTCGACGTAGTGTATTTTCGCGCCCGCCGCCTCGACAAAGCGCCCGCGCGGCGGAAATGTCCGCGCAATCCGCGCGCTGAGGACCGCCGAATAGAGAGCCAGCGCCAGAATCACGGCGGCAACAACCGCGACAAAGATCGGCATGAACTCAGATCCCCCGGCCCTCGACGTCGATCGACAGCGACTTTTCAGCCTGCGCCGCGCCGTCGAGATAGGGGTTGATCTTCAACGCCCTGCGATAGACATCGAGTGCGCCCCGCTTGTCGCCAAGCTCGTTGAGGATCACGGCAAGCCCGCCCATTGCGCTGAAATGGCGCGGTTCGAGTTGCAGCACATGCTCGAGGTCTTTCAGTGCCTCCGCATATTTGTCCTCGATGTAGAAAATCGCCGCGCGCTTGTCCCAGCCCTCGACGAAATCGGGTTTCAAAGCCACCACCTCGTTGAAATAAAAGAGCGCCCGGTCGTAATCCTTGGCCGCGAAAGCGTCCAGCCCGTGGCTCATCAGAATATCGATGCTGGGCGAACCCGATTGCATCCAGATACTGAAAATCGTGCCTTCGAGAGCCTTGCTCTCCTGCACGCTGCGGGCGCGCGCCAGCTCGTTGAATAGCGTATCGAGCACCACCAGGCGTGCCCGGGCTTCATCCCTGGAAAGCGCCTTCGGCATTTCTGCCGAGGGGACCGGCGCCTGCGGCGCAACGGCCGCCCATGCCGGCGAAGAGGCCAGCGACGCGGCGAGCAGAATTGCGGATACCGGCGAGCGAGCGGTCATGCGCGAAGCATAAGCGCGTGCCCCGTGCCGGCCAAGACCCCCGCCGCCTCAGCTGTTCAAATCCTGCCGCAGGCAACCGTCGAATTCGGTAATGAAATCGGCGCCGAAGACGCGCGACGGCGTCTGGAAGCCCGGCTGCGCCTCGCCGTTGAGAACGCGGCGCACAATCTCCAGGCTCGTCATCACCGTCAGCGTGTAGGGCTCGGGTATTGTGAGCCGGGACTGCGCCCTGTCGCCGTCGGCGTTGACCGCCTCTCCGATAAGAATGCCGACGCCGCTTCGCCGTTCGGCGTCGCTCGGCCCTTCCGGCTGCTGATCGATCGCCTTCTTCAACCGGCGCTGCATGAAACTGCGGCTGGCCAGCCAGCGTTTGAAGCTGCCGATCGCCGCCAACTGTTCAAATTGCGGGCTCGCTTCGAAATAAACGGTGATGTTCGGCACGCCGGTCGAATGGAACGCCATCGCAACATCGCCCCAACTGAAGCCAATCGTCTCTTGAGGCCCCCTGCCGAAATCGAACTGGCGGCGCGGCGGCACCTTGAGGGAGACGATGCGGCCGTCGCGCCTGACCCGCGTGCCGAAACCGACGCTCTCGACGCCCGTTTTCGCGCTGCCGCGCGACATGCTGCCGGGAACGGAGACCGCCAGCGTGATTTCGGTCGCGTCCGGCATCCGCCTCTTCATATGAGCGGCAAGGCAATCGGTCGGCACCACATCGAAGCCGACGCCGGGCATCACCATGATGCCGGCCTTCTTCGCCTCGTCGTCGCGCCCGGCGCAGGCCTCGAAGACGTCGATCTCCCCGGTGATGTCGAGATAGTGTTTGCGCATACGGAGGCAGGCATCGAGCATCGGCTTGGAGGTCTGCGAAAATGGCCCGGCGATGTGCAGAACCGCATCGACATGCGACAGCGCCTCGTTGAGTGCGGCCGTGTCGGAAAGATCGAAGGCTCTGTAGTCGAAACCGTGCTGCCCGGCGACCGATTTCAGCCGCGCCTCGTTGCGTCCGGCGATGAGCGGCCGCATGCCGAGCGCCTTGGCCGTGCGGGTGACGAGCTTGCCCGTATAGCCGGTCGCGCCGTAGATCATGAATTTGTCGCTCATCGTCCCTCCGCTTTCGCATCCGCCCACACGGCGATCGGCCTGCGACTGTCCCACCCGCGACTATAACGTCTTTTGCTCAGTCGATAAGGCCGAGCCCCTGAAGTCTCACGCGCAAATCCGCCGCATCCCGGAACAATATGCCCGTCATGCCTAGCGCATTCGCCGCCTCGATGTTTTCGGCGAGATCGTCAACGAAGACTGCGTCCGACGCCGCGAGGCCGAAACGCTCCAGCGCATGCAAGTATATCGCACCGTCGGGCTTGCGCAGACCAACCTGCCCCGAAACGACGACATCCCTGAAGAGACCGAGAAAGGCGTAACCCGCTCGCGCGTCTTCGTGCACATGATCGCTTGGCGGCCACACCTGATGCGGCCAGTTGGTAAGCCCATAAAGGGCCACGCCGCGCGCCGCCAACGCCTGCAATATTTCGACGCTCTCGGCCATCGGCCCGGTGAGGAAACTCGCCCACTCATGCTCATAGACTTCGATCAGCGCCAGCTTGTCGGGATGTGCCTCCTTCAGCGGCGCGAGGCAATCGCGTATCGGCCGCGGATCGTCGTGAACGGCATTGTAGATGGTCCGGAAAAAGCCCGCGAAGAAATCGGCGAGCGCCCCGTCGTCCGGCAGATGCCGCCGGTAGGGCGTCTGCGGATCCCAACCGATAAGCACATTGCCCATGTCGAAGATGACGGCGCGAGGCATCAGACCGTTTTCCCAATGAGCCCCAGAGCGATGAGATCGGCGCGCAATGCCTGCGCGTCGGTGAAACGATGCACATGAAAGCCGAGCGCCGCAGCGGCTTCGACATTGCGCTTCGAGTCGTCGATGAAGAGCGTCTGCCGCGGGGTGAGGGCCGCCCGTTCGATCAGGATTTCGTAGATGCGCGGCTCCGGTTCAATGACGCCCTCGTCGCCCGACACGACCGTCGTTTGAAAACGCTGCAGTTCCAGATAGGTCTCGCGCAGATAGGCAAAGACCGGGCTCGGCATGTTGGTGAGGCCGTGAAGCTTGACGCCGCCGTCGCCCATCGCGTGCAGCAACTCGGCGGTACCCGGAATACGCCCGGGAATCATCTCCGCGTAGCGCCCGTGCCACATATCGATGAGATCGGCGTGATCCGGGTGGAGCGCCGTCAGCTTCGCGCCGTTCTCCTCGAAGGAGACGCCGTAGTCATGCGCGAGATGCCATTCGAGCGTGCAGACCTCGGCGAGAAACCGCTCCATCTCGGCCTCGGCCGCGAAAACCTTGCGGTAGAGATGCCGGGGATCCCAGG
>DASVNC010000116.1:0-3135 GCA_036384055.1 Parvibaculum sp. | reverse complement strand
CCCGCCAGCCACGCGGCGACGACGAATCGAGCCGTCCGCGTCTGAGCCGCTCGGCGGATGCCCGCCATGACGAAGCGGTCGGGCTTGCCAGCGCCATCGACCTCAATCCCGTTCACACCGCGGTGGTGACGGTCGCCGACCCGCGGCCGGCGACGCTGCTCGGCAGCGGCAAGGTGGCCGAATTCGCCGACATCGTGAAGGAACGCAAGGCGGAGCTTGTCATCGTCGACCATCCGCTGACGCCGGTGCAGCAGCGCAATCTCGAAAAGGAACTGAACGCCAAGGTGCTCGACCGCACCGGGCTGATCCTCGAGATCTTCGGCGAACGGGCGCGCACCAAGGAAGGCACGCTGCAGGTCGAGCTCGCCCATCTCAACTATCAGAAGGGCCGGCTGGTGCGGAGCTGGACCCACCTCGAACGGCAGCGCGGCGGCTTCGGCTTCCTCGGCGGTCCGGGCGAAACCCAGATCGAGGCCGACCGCCGCGTTATTCAGGAGCGCATCGCCAAGATCGAGGGCCAGCTCGAAACGGTGAAGCGCACGCGCGAGCTTCACCGCAAGACGCGCCGCGCCGTGCCTTATCCGATCGTCGCGCTGGTCGGCTACACCAACGCCGGCAAGTCGACGCTCTTCAACCGGCTGACCGACGCCGACGTCTTTGCCGAGAACCTCCTCTTCGCAACGCTCGACCCGACCATGCGCGCCGTTGCGCTGCCGAGCGGCCGCAAGATCATCCTGTCGGATACGGTGGGGTTCATTTCCGACCTGCCGACGCATCTCGTCGCCGCTTTCCGCGCCACCCTCGAAGAAGTGCTGGAAGCCGAAGTCGTCATCCATGTGCGCGACGCGGCGCATGACGAGAGCGACATCCAGAAGGCAGATGTGGAAGCGGTTCTCCGCTCGCTCGGCCTGACCGGCGAAAAAGTCGAAGGCGAACCGCGCCCGATCGTCGAAGTGCTGAACAAGATCGACAGCCTCGACGCCGAGCGGCACGACGCCGTCGTCAACGCCGCAACGCGCAATCCGCTGACCGTCGCCGTCTCCGCATTGACGGGCGAGGGCGTCGACAAGTTGCTTGCCCTCGTCGATAGCCTCGTCATCGACAAGGGCGTTCTTGTCCACCTGACGCTCGATCCGGCGGAAGGCGAGGCGCTGGCCTGGCTGCACGAACATGGGCAGGTCCGCGCCCGCGGCAGCGCCGAGGACGGATCGACCGTCCTCGATGTCAGCCTGCCGGCCGCCGAACTCGGCCGGCTTGAAAAGCGATTTCCGGCGCTTCATGCCCGCATTGCCGCCGATGCCGTCAAGGCAGCCGAATAATGTCCGCCGTGATGGAAGAGGTCGCCGCGCTGATGCGCGAGGTTTCCGCGCGTGAAATCCTGCCGCGTTTCCGTCTGCTGAAGGACGGTGATGTCGAGGAAAAATCCAAGGGCGATTTTGTCACCGTTGCCGACCGCAATGCCGAACTCTGGTTGACCCCGCGCCTTGAAAAGCTGGTGCCGGGTTCGCGTGTTCTTGGCGAAGAAGCCGCCGCCGCCGAACCGGCATTGCTGACGCTTCTCGACAGCGATGCGCCGCTCTGGACGGTCGATCCCGTCGATGGCACCGGCAACTTTGTCGCTGGCCGCGAAACCTTCGGCGTGATGATAGCTCTCGTCGAGGCCGGCGAGGTGCGCGGCGCCTGGATATATCTGCCTGTTTCCGGCGAGCTCGCAACGGCGGAGCAGGGGGCCGGCGCCTTCTGGCAATCGGCCGGCGGCAGCCGTCGTCTTCAGGCCGGGCATTCGCCGGACGATGCGGATAAAATTTCCGGCGCATTCAATGTGCGCTTCATGGACGAAGACTGGCGCGACCGCGTCGAACTTTTCGCCGACCGCGTGCCGCGCAAGTCGTCCTATCTATGTTCCGCATATGACTACACCGGCCTCGCGCGAGGAGAGATAGATCTCGTCACCTATCATCGCATGTTGCCCTGGGACCATGCGCCAGGCTCGCTGATCCTGCGTGAAGCGGGAGGCGTCTTGCGCAACATGGCGAGCGGGACGGACTACAAGCCCCGTATGCTTGCCGGTCCGCATCTCGCGGCGCGCAACGAGGACAGTTGGCGGCGTTTCGCCGGCGCAATCCGGAGCGAAAAGGCCTAGCGCCGCTCGGCGCGCTTGGCTTCGTTCCAGAGTGCGTCCATTTCCTCAAGGTTCGACTGCTCGGGCTTGCGGCCATCGGCCGCGAGCTTCTCCTCGATATAGCCGAAGCGGCGGCGGAACTTCGCATTGGCGCGGCGCAGCGCCGCCTCGGGATCAACCTTGAGGTGACGTGCAAGATTGGCATAGACGAACAGCATGTCGCCAAGCTCGTCTTCGAGCCGGTCGTGGTCGCCGCCCTTGGCGACCTCATGCGACAGCTCCAGCATTTCCTCGTTGAGCTTGTCCAGCACTTCCGTCGTGCTCGGCCAGTCGAAGCCGACACGCGCGGCGCGCGACTGCAACTTCACGGCACGGGCAAGCGCGGGGAGGGCGAGCGGCACATCGTCGAGCAGGCTCGCGCGCGCCGGTTTGCCCTTCGCGGCTTTTTCCTCCGCCTTTATTTCTTCCCAGCGGCCTTTGACGGCACCCGCCGTCCGGACGTCTTCGTTGCCGAAAACATGCGGATGGCGGCGGATCATCTTTTCGCAAATCGCCCGCACGACATCCTCGAACTGGAACGCGCCGGCCTCTCGCGCCATCTGGGCGTGGAAGACAACCTGAAGCAGCAAGTCGCCCAGCTCGTCTTTCAGCTCGCCCATATCGCCATGCTCGATGGCGTCGGCGACCTCATAGGCTTCTTCGATGGTGTAGGGCGCGATCGTCGCGAAGGTCTGTTCCAGATCCCAGGGGCAGCCGCCATCTGGAGATCTCAGCTTCGCCATGATCTTCAGCAGCGCCTCGATGCGCGTGATGTCTTCGTCCGGAATCGGTTCCTGAGTTCTCATGACGTGAAACTACTCATGGTTCGCGAATAAGCGAAATCGCCGTCAGGCGAACAACTCGTCGGCGACGTAAGGATTGGATCGCCGCTCGGCGCCGAAGGTCGAAAGCGGCCCGTGGCCCGGCACGAAGGTCACGTCGTCGCCCAGCGGCCACAGCCGCTCGCGGATCGA
>DASVNC010000115.1:0-17955 GCA_036384055.1 Parvibaculum sp. | reverse complement strand
GATGTCGGGCTGATCAGGATTGCTCCCCGCGACCGCGCCTCGCGGATCCAGCTCCACAAAAAGTCGCGTCCATGTCCGCTGCCGCCATGCAGCGCCACGATAACGGGCATCGGCGTCGCGCTGTCATAATATTCAGGAACGTAGAGCGAAAAGCCGCCGCGCATCCCCTTCTCGTTGTGCGAATGCATGACGCCGACATTGTCCCGCGTCGGATCGCCGCGCTCGATTTTGGCCGCCAGCGCCGCATTCTGCCGCGCATCGGCTTCGAGAAAGAACAGTCCGACCGGTGGCAGCATGTAGGAAACGGGATAAAGCGCCTCCGCGGCGCGGCTGTAATAACGCATCGCCCTGTAAGCGGCGATGACGCCGTTTGGATCGCCCGCCGCCGCGCGCAAGCCCTCCAGGGCTTTGCAGGCGGCTTCCGCCGCCGTCTCGACATGCGTCCGAAATTCGCCCAGCCGCTCCGGCCAGTCGGTGGCGGCAAAAACCTGAAGCCCGCGCCGCACGTTCTCGTCCGGCGTGCCGACGCTGCCGACGAGTTTCGCCAGATGCGGCGGATGCAGATGACGGCCGATGAAGTCCAGCGCGTCCATCGCTTCGAGAAGCGGCGGCACAAGCGCCATCACGGCATTCATCAGCGCGTCGCCGTCGCTGGAGGAAGATGCGTCCTCGCTCACTTGTCCTCGCTATGTTTTGTCTGAGTTATGTGCTGTCTGGTTTGCGGGTGCTGGCATCCTGCCGTCAGAGGTCAGGCCTCGTCCAGCGGTTCGACATCGACTTCGACGGTCAGCCCCTGGCTGCCGCCGCCGATCAGCACCCCCCGCATCGGGCTGACATCGTCATAGTCGCGCCCCCAGGCCAGCGTGACCATGTCGGTCGAGCCGCGCACGCCATTGGTCGGGTCGAGGTCGAGCCAGACGTCACCGCCGCACCAGACCGAAATCCATGCATGCGTCGCGTCGGCGCCGATGAGCCGCGCCTGGCCGGGCGGCGGCACGGTTCTGAGATAGCCGCTGACATAACGCGCCGGCAGGCCCACGGCTCTGAGGCAGCCGACGGCGAGATGGGCGAAATCCTGACAGACGCCGCGCCGGTTGGTCAGCACCTCGGCAAGCGGCGTCGCGATGGTCGTCGCCACCGGGTCGAAAACGAATTCCCGGTGAATGCGCGCGATAAGGTCGAACGCCGCCTCGCCGATCGGCCGGCCGGGGGTGAAGGACGGCGCCGCATAGTCGGCAAGCATCGGCAGCGGCGGGATCATCGCCGAGGCGAAGACACAGATGCTCGCATCTTTCGCGGCGGGCGTCGCCGCCGCCCGCGCTTCCTCGCGGATCACTTCCCAGGCTGGGCTTTCGGCGGGATGAAATTCGAAAAGTGGCGCCACCTCGACTTCGAAATCGACCCGCACGGTGAGGTTCCTGTGCGGCGTTTCGATGGCGATATAGGTGACGGGATTGCCGAAATAATCGATGTGCTCGACCAGCGTTTCGGGCACGGGCTCGATGCCGATCTTGTTCACATGCAGCACCTGCTGCGGCAGAGGACGCGGGTTCAGATGCAGCACATGCTGCGCATGCTGAATGTCGTCGGTGTAGCTGCAGGCTGTCGTGTGGCGAATGCGATATCGCATGAACTGTCTCTCACTGGTGTCGCAGGATAACGCATCGGCCGCCATTCGGTTCGTGCTTTTTGTCAGGCGCGCCGCGCGAATGCGTGCGTGAAATAGGCTTGCGAGAGAAGGTTTGAAATTTCGGGCAGCGCCGCATCGAGCGGTGCGAAGGCCGCGCGGATGGAATCGGCGCCGTCGGGTGCGTCTATATCCTTGTGCCGCAACGCGCCTTGCGTCGCCGCGGCGATCGCCTCTTTCACCAGCGCCGACGCCATATCCACCTGCTCGCGTGTGCGGGCAACAAGATCGCCGGCCGTGCCGCCTGCCGGCTGCGGCAGGGCCGCCAGGTGCTGGGCCAGCGCGCTCAACTGATAGGCGAGGCTGCGCGGATCGTTGCCGTTGGTCAGCACCGCTTCGAGCGCGCTCTTGCGGTCGAGACCGTTCACCGGCTGCCCGTCCGGCGAGAGCCGCGTGCCGACCAGCGCCACGATGGCGTTGAGATGCCGCCGCTCGCTGACGCGCCGCGCCTTGTCGTCCTTGGTTGCGGCGACGCCCGACATGCCGCGCAGCACGGTCACGAGATGCATGGCGCGTTCGAGCCGCTTGCCGATTTCAAGAAACCGCCAGCCGTCGTTGCGCGGCATGGATTCGTCGATCGAGCCCGTGAGCGACGTGCTGAGCATGACAAGCTCGTCGAGCCGGAGAATGATCTGGACCGGCGTCGCGCGGAAGCCGGAAAGACGGGGCGGCCGCGACAGCGCCGTCACCGCGCGCCAGCAATCGGCAGGCAGCCGGTCGCGCACCGCGCCCGCCGTGCCGGCAAGCCGTCCGAGCAGGGCCCGCACCCCAGCCGGATGTCCGGTGTCGACGATGGCGCTTTGCACCTCGGCGATGAGGCCCGGTGTCGGGTTGCCGCCCGGCATGGTCCAGGGAATGAGATTGAGCCAGGCCGCCAGATTGAGCAGTGGCTCGGCATCGAGCGGGCCCCAGCCGCGCGCAGGATCGGTGAGCCCGGTCACGATGGTGCGCAGCAGACGCAGCATACCGTCGGCGCGCTCGGCATAGCGCCCCGTCCAGAAAAGCCCGTCGGCGGCGCGGCTCGGCAATTCGTTCGGCGATCCGCCGAGAAGCCGCGGCAAGGGCTCGGGCAGGGCGATGACATTATCTTGGTCTCGCGCCGGTTTGTACGCCGGGCTCGCCGCCGTCTCGCTGCTATCGAGAATCCAGGTGTCCTTGCTGCCGCCGCCCGATTGCATCGAGACGATGGATGAGCCGCCGGCCCGCGCGATGCGTGTGAGCCCGCCCGGCATGACGACGAAACCGTCCGGCCCATGCGCCACATAGACGCGCAGCGACAGCGGCCGGGGCTCGATGCGCCCATTGGTCCACACCGGCACATTGGAAAGCGGCACGCGCTCCTGAGCCACGAAATCGATGGGGCTCGCCTCGATGCGCGCCGCCAGCGCCGCGCGGTCTTTCGCGGAAAGCTCCGCGCCGAAAACCGGCTGCGCGCCGAAAGCGGGAAAGGCGTTCTTGACGACCAGCTTGTCGAGATTGCCGAGCACATGGGCAAGCGCGTCTGCGCCGCCGCACCACCAGCTGGCTACATCCGGCAGCGTCAGCTCTTCGCCTATGAGCCGCCGCGCCAGCGCCGGCAGGAATGGCTTGAAAGCGGCCGCCTGCAGGACGCCGCTGCCCAGCGCATTCGCGACCGTGACTGTTCTCGCGCGCACCGCCTCGATGAGGCCGGCGACGCCGAGCGCGCTATCCGGGTTGAGCTCCAGCGGATCGCAGAAACTGTCATCGACGCGCCTGAGAATAATATCGACCGGCTCGAGCGCGCTCACCGTCTTGATGTAGACGCGGCGGTCGCGCACGGTGAGGTCCGCGCCCTCGACCAGGGTGATGCCGAGGTGGCCCGCCAGATAAAGATGCTCGAAATAGGTTTCGTTGTAGGGGCCGGGGGTCAGCAGCACGATGCGCGGCGGCCGTCCGTCGTGATCGCGCTTCTCCGGCGTGAGCATCGCCAGCCCGTCGCGCAAGGCCGCGAAAAAAGGCGCCAGCGGCTTCACATGCCGGTCGTCGATGCAGTCGGCCAGCACCCGCCCGATGACGCTGCGGTTCTCCAGCGCATAGCCCGCGCCCGACGGCGCTTCCGTCCTGTCGCTGAGCACCCACCAGCGCCCGTCCGGCGCACGCGCGAGATCGACCGCCGAAAGATGCAGCCAGGCGCCGCCCGCAGGCTCCGTGCCGTGGCAGGCGCGCAGGAAAGCCGGATTGGCCTCGATCAGCGCCGGCGGCAGAATGCCTTCGCCGATCATCTGCTGCGCGCCGTAAATATCCGCGATCAGCGCCTCGATCAGCCGCGCCCGCTGGATGACGCCCGCTTCGATATCCCGCCACTCGTCGGCGGTGATGAGGAGCGGGATGACGTCGAGCGGCCACAGACGCTCCGTGCTCTGAGGGTCGTTGTAGATCGTGTAGGTGACGTCGTTCTGGCGCAGCAGCCGGTTCGATTCCTCGACCCGTTCGGCCATCTCGCGGCTGTCGAGCGGCGACAGGCGGGCCAGTAGCGGCTGCCAATGCGTTCTGAGGCGGCCGGCGCCGGTGGCGATTTCGTCATAGACGGTTACGCCTTTTTTCCCCGGTCCATAGCCCAGCCCCTCGGCGTCGCCGAAAAGCGACGCCTGGTCCAGGCCGAAACCGCCGGGGCGGCGATGGTCGAATGAATCAGGCACGCCGCAAGTCTAACGTGAAAGGGAAATCCGGGTTAGGCCCCGCATCGCGGATATCGAAGCCGCCCGCTGTATGCCCGCCCGGATGGAAGCGCGCAAGCCTGCGGCCCTCGGCTTCATGAGCGTTAACGGGCATGGTTTCGAAGTTGCGGCCGCCCGGGTGGCTGACATGGTAGGTGCAGCCGCCGATCGCCCGGCCGGACCAGCCGTCCACCAGGTCGAAAACCAGCGGCCCATGCGGCGGAATGGTCGGATGCAGCGCCTGCGAAGGCTGCCAGGCGCGGTAGCGCAGCCCGGCCACGAATTCGCCTTCCGTGCCGGTCGGATGCATCGGCAGCTTCCAGCCGTTGCAGGTGACGGCGTGCCGCTCGCTAACCATGCCGCGCACGCGCACCTGCAGCCGCTCGACCGAGCTGTCCACGAACCTCACCGTGCCGCCGCCGCCCGGCTCCTCGCCCAGCACGTGCCAGGGTTCGAGCGCATGGCGGATTTCAAGCTCAAGCCCCTTCACCACGATCTTGCCATGCACCGGAAAGCGGAAATTCATGTGCGGCAGGAACCACGCATCCTGGAACGGATAGCCCGCCTCGCGCAGATCGGCGAGCACGTCTGCCATGTCCTGCTCGATGAAGAAGGGCAGCATGAAGCGGTCGTGAAGCTCCGTCCCCCAGCGCACCAGCCTCGCCTTGTAGGGCGTCTTCCAGAACCGCGCGATCAGCGCCCGGAGCAGGAGCTGCTGCGCGAGGCTCATCTCGGCATGCGGCGGCATCTCGAAGGCTCGAAATTCGACGAGCCCGAGCCGGCCGCTCGCTGAATCCGGCGAGTAGAGTTTGTCGATGCAGAACTCGGCGCGATGCGTGTTGCCGGTGACGTCGGTCAGAATGTTTCTGAGCGTCCGGTCAATGAGCCAGGGCGGACAATCGCCGCCCGCCTTGTCGATCTGCGCGAAAGCGATCTCCAGCTCATAGAGCGCGTCGTTCCGCGCCTCGTCGATGCGCGGCGCCTGACTTGTCGGCCCGATGAAGAGACCGGAGAAAAGATAGGACAGCGCCGGATGGTTCTGCCAATAGGTGACGAGGCTGCGCAACAGGTCGGGCCGCCGGAGAAAAGGGCTGTCGGCGGGCGTCGCCGCGCCGACGACGAGGTGATTGCCGCCGCCCGTCCCGACATGGCGGCCGTCGATCATGAATTTTTCCGTACACAGACGGGATAACCGCGCCTCGGCATAGACGTTTTGCGTGATCTGCGTCAGCTCGTCCCAGTTCGACGCCGGATGGATGTTGACCTCGATGACGCCGGGATCTGGCGTCACCGCAATCGAGTTGAGGCGCGGGTCGCGCGGCGGCGCATAGCCCTCGATGATGACGGGAAGCCCCGTCTCGACCGCCGTCTCCTCGATCGCGGCGATGAGATCGAGATAATCCTCGAGAAGTTCGATCGGCGGCATGAAGCAATAGAGCCGTCCGTGACGCGCTTCGATGGCGACCGCCGTGCGCACGACCCAGGGCGCGCTCTCGCCTTTCTTGAGTTTGCCGTCGGCGATTTCGCCGGTCTTGGCCGTCTCGGCTTTCCCCTCCCGCCGCTCCAGCACGGCCATGCCTGTCAGCGCCTGCCGCTCGCCCGCATTGTCGAGGCCGGTCAGCATATAGGCCTGCTGCGTGGCGGCTTGGGGCGCGGCCGCGTTTGCCGCCGTGGAAGCGGCGTGATGGTCGCGCGGCTTCAGCGGCGCGCACGCATCGAACGGGTCCTGCTCGAAGAAATAGGGATAGCTCGCCTTGTCGACCCAGGGAAGCGAGGGCAGCGGCAGCCGGTAGCCGATGGCGCTGTCGCCCGGCATCAGATAAAGCCGCTCGCGCCGCGTCGGCCAGACGCTGGATTGCCACACCGGCCCTGACGCCTCGTGACGGCGCGCCAGCGGCAGCACGAAGCCTTTCGGCACATCGAGGCCACGATTGAAGACAAGCGCAAGCCGCGCCCGTTCTTCCTCGTCGTCGAGCTTGCTGTCCAGCGGATCGACATTGGCCGGCAACAGGCTCTCGCGGCGGATGTAGTGCCAGGGGTCCTCGTAGGCAGCGCGGATCGCGTCTTCGGCAAGGCCGAGCCGCGCCGCCAGCGCCGCCGCGAAGCGGTCGGCTTCCTCCGGCCCGTAGCCGTAGTCGCGGTCTTCATGGGCGAGGAATTCGCCGTTCGCCCAGATCGCGTCGCCGTCGCGCCGCCAATAGGCGGTCAGCGCCCAGCGCGGCAGGCTTTCGCCCGGATACCATTTGCCTTGTCCGAAATGCAGCAGGCCGCCCGGCGCGAAGCGCCGCATCAGCCGGTCGACGAGATCGGCGGCGATGCGCCGCTTGGTCGGGCCGGTGGCGGCGGTGTTCCATTCGGCGCCGTCCATGTCGTCGATCGAAACGAATGTCGGCTCGCCGCCCATAGTGAGGCGCACGTCGTTGGCCGCCAGTTCGCGGTCGACGGCTTGTCCCAGCGTGTCGATGGCGCCCCATTGCGTCTGCGTATAGGGCTTGGTCGAACGCGGCTGTTCGTCGAGGCGCGTCACGAACATTTCGTGGCTGAATTCGACCTCGCTCATCTCGACGCCGCCGCTGATCGGCGCGGCGCTCGATGCGTCCGGCGTGCAGGCGAGCGGAATATGTCCTTCGCCCGCAAGAAGCCCCGATGTCGGATCGAGGCCGATCCAGCCCGCGCCCGGCAGATAGACTTCCGTCCAGGCGTGCAGATCGGTGAAATCGCGCTCCGGCCCGCTGGGCCCGTCGAGCGATTTCTCGTCAGCGACAAGCTGGATGAGATAGCCCGATGCAAACCGCGCCGCGAGCCCGAGGTGACGCAGGATCTGCACCAGCAGCCAGGCGCTGTCGCGGCACGAGCCGCGCGAAAGCGTCAGCGTCTGTTCGCAGGTCTGGATGCCGGGTTCGAGCCGGATCACATAGCCGATGCGATGCTGCAGCGCGCGGTTGATGTCGATGAGAAAGTCGATGGTCGCGCGCGGCTTGCGGTCGATGCCGTCGATAAGGGCTTGCAGGGCGGGGCCCGCCGGTTCCTTTTCGAGATAGGGCTTCAACTCGTGTTCGAGCGCCGCGTCATAGACGAACGGAAATTTTTCGGCGCTCTGTTCGAGAAAGAAATCGAACGGATTGATGATCGCCATTTCGGCGACGAGATCGACCTCGACCAGAAATTCGCGCGTCTTTTCCGGAAAGACGAAACGTCCGAGATAGTTCGACTGCGGATCTTGCTGCCAGTTGAGAAAGTGCTGTTTCGGCGTCACCTTCAGCGAGTAGCTGAGGATCGGTGTCCGGCAATGCGGCGCCGGTCGAAGCCGGATGATCTGCGGCCCGAGGCTGACCGGGCGGTCGTAGCGGTAATGCGTGCGATGGGTAAGCGCGACCTGGATAGCCATGAGCCTTGGGGCACCCCTTGACGCCGCCGTCCTCTTCTTCGCCGAGGCCCCGTGCGGCATGTGAACCCCATCATGTTGCACCGCAACAGGCGCCCTGTCACGCAAGCATTATGAAAGGTCCAGCCGGTGGGAATGGCGGAAATCCGGGCTTTTCGCGTTCATCGCGGGTTCAGCCGCCGGGCCCTAGTCTGGCACCATCGATGAGGCGGACAGGCGCGAAGGGTCGCGGCCTGCCCGGCCCCGCCAAAAGGAGGCGGTTATGAAGACCACACAGAAATCTTTCCGCATGAAGGCCGCGGCGCTCGCCCTTGCCGGCGTCGCCACCGTGGCCCTGCCGGTCGCCCCGGCTTTCGCCGACGGCTGGCATCATGACGGGGGCGGCTATGGCGGTGGCGGCTGGCACAACAGCCCGCAGCATTGGAATGGCGGCGGTTATCGCGGCTATCGCGGCCATGACGATCATGACGACGGCGCGGGCATCGCCATTGCCGCCGGCGCGGTCGGTCTCCTGCTTGGCGCGGCCATTGCCTCGCAGCCGGCTTATTACACGCCTCCGCCGCAGACGGTCTACGCGCCGGCCCCTTCCGGTTACTACGACCAGCAGCCGCTGCAGGCGCAGCCCGCCTCCGATGTCTACCGGACGGAGTCCGGCCAGTATTGCCGCGAGTACCAGTCGACGGTCCGCATCGATGGCCGTCTGCAGTCGAGCTACGGCACGGCCTGCCTCCAGCCGGACGGCGCCTGGCGCGTTGTGAACTGAGCGCCGCGCAAAATCGCGGCGACGAAAAAAGGGCCGGCTTCATGAGCCGGCCCTTTTGTTTCGCGGGTGGACGGCATCAAGCCGCTTTCGAATGCGCCGCTGCTTCGGCGAAGTTCTTCTCCGCGAAGGACCAGTTGACGACGTGATCGAGGAACGTCGCCAGATAGTCGGGTCGCCTGTTCTGGTAGTCGAGATAGTAGGCGTGTTCCCAGACGTCGGCGACGAGGAGCGGCACTTCGCCATGCGCCAGCGGCGTGTCGGCGTCGTGCGTCGCCTGAACTTTCAGCTTTCCGCCCGCGAGCACCAGCCACACCCAGCCCGAGCCGAACTGGCCGGCACCCTCGCTG
The DNA here is from genome assembly GCA_036384055.1 of Parvibaculum sp. Lineage (GTDB taxonomy): Bacteria > Pseudomonadota > Alphaproteobacteria > Parvibaculales > Parvibaculaceae > Parvibaculum. Next base: position 9,095 of record DASVNC010000115.1, on the reverse strand, counting down.
CGGAAGGTCTCGGCGAATTTTTCGAAACTGCCGAAGTCGGCCTTGATACGGTCAGCGAGCTTGCCGGCCGGCTTCCCGCCGCCTTTCGGCGCCATCGAGTGCCAGTAGAAATTGTGGTTCCAGGCCTGGGCCGCGTTATTGAAGAGCTTCTTCTTGTCGGCCTTGGATGCCGTCTTGGCGATGATGTCTTCCAGCGACGCCTCCTCAAGAGCGCTGCCTTCGATCAGCTTGTTCGTCGTGTCGACATAGGTCTTGTGATGCTTGTCGTGATGAAAGGCGAGCGTCTCGGCCGAAATGTGCGGCGCAAGTGCGTCTTTCGCATAGGGGAGTGGAGGTAGCTCGATCATCTGAGGCCTTCCTCTGTGAATGTGTGTCTGAAGACGGACGCCGGGGAAAATGCCGCGCCGACCGGGAGAAAACGCGGCATCGGCGGCGTCGTTCCCGTTCGCGGGCCCTCCCGCGGGGGCCTTCCTAGGTATCGGCGCGGCGCGTGACGGTTTCAACCGTCCGGGCCGATTTGCCATGAAATGACCTTGATTGATGTCGGGATTCCGGCCGTTCCCCGCGGGCGCTTCGCGCCTGCCTTGAAGCCGCGAATGCGGTTCCCCACATTATGGTCACGCGGTGCCGTTATGGGCCGCGTCGCTTCGGGGCTGAGGCTTCCGCGGCGGATGAAACCAGGTCGCTTGAGACAAGGACTTTGGGATGACGCGTATGGTTCAGTTCAACAGCCCGTTCCTGCTCGGCTTCGACGAAATGGAACGGTTGCTCGAACGTCTCGCCAAGGGCTCCGACAGCTATCCTCCCTACAATGTCGAGGATGCGGTGGTGGGAGCGGGCGAGGACGCGAAGCGTGTGCTTCGCATCACGCTTGCGGTTGCCGGATTTTCCAGCGACGAGCTAGCGGTGACGGTCGAGGAAAATCAGCTCGTCATTCGCGGTCGCCAGCGCGAGGAGGAGGGACGTGTGTTCCTTCATCGCGGGATCGCCGCGCGCCAGTTCCAGCGGGCTTTCGTGCTCGCCGACGGCATCGAAGTTTTGAGCGCGAGGCTCGACAACGGGCTTCTCGCGATCGACCTCGTAAGGCCTGAGCCGACGAAGCTCGTGCGCAGGATCGAGATTGTGGATGGAGCTTTTTGAGCGCCGGACCGTTTCCGGAGAGGCTGAATGCAACGTCCGGTAACGCGGTTGCCCGTTCCGGGGGCCGTGAGAAAGGAGCGTAAGATGCAAAAGGAATTTGACAGCGACGCCGCTGAAGCCGCCGAAACGACGGCGGGTTGGGGCACGCAGGATCTGCGCCACCTGACGCCGGAAATCTTCGCCAATATCGGTGTGCCGAACATCGTCTATGTGCGCGAAGTGACGGCAGGCGACATCGCCGGCGACATCGGCTCTGAAGTCGATCTGCCCGCCGACACGAAACTCTATGCGGTCCACGCCGCGAACGGTCAACGCATGGCGGTCCTCGACGACCGCGCTGCCGCCTTCGCCGGCGCCCGCCAGTACGACCTCGAACCGCTCAGCGTCCACTGACCGCGCGGGCGTTATCCGGAAAACGAAAGCCCCGGTGGAAACACCGGGGCTTTTTGTCGGCCGAAGGATTTTTCACGCCGCGTTGGTCGCCGCAGGCTCGGTGAGGATTGCAAACAGCGCCTCGGGGCTGTCGGTTGCGCGCAGCTTTTCGACCACCGCCTGATTGCGCAGCAGGCGCGAAATGCGGGCCAGCGCCTTCAGGTGGTCGGCGCCTGCCGTTTCAGGCGCGAGCAGCAGGAAAACGAGATCGACCGGCTGGTCGTCGACCGATTCGAAATCGACCGGCGTATCGAGCCGGGCGAAGAGCCCATAGAGCCGCGTCAGCTGCGCGAGCTTGCCATGCGGAATGGCGATGCCCTGGCCGACGCCGGTCGAGCCGAGACGCTCGCGTTCGAGCAGCGTTTCGAAGATCGTCCGCTCCGACAGGCCGGTCAGCTCCGCGGCGCGCGCCGAAAGGTCCTGCAGTGCTTGCTTTTTGCTGGTGACCTTGAGGTGAGCAACCACCCCTTCCGGCGACACCAGATCTTCAAGCTCCATAACGTCCGCCCTTCTTGCGGAAAACATCGGCAACCGTCCGTGCGGACCGCCTGCTGCTTCCCGGATATCTATGCGTCTCTTACGCCTTCGGATCTCGGCTCGCGTCGATCCACCCGATATGCCCGTCTTCGCGGCGATAGACGACGTTGAGGCCGCCGGTCGCGCCGTTGCGGAAGACGACGAAAGATGCGTCGTTCAAATCCATCTGCATCACCGCGTCGCCGACGCTGAGCCGGCGCACGGAGGTCGTGCCCTCGGCGATGATGACGGGCTGCCCGTCCTCGGGCGCCTCTTCATGCTCATTGCCCGCCTCGATAACGAAAGAGGGGAAGGATTCGGCCGGCAGGTCCGCCTTGTGATTGTTGCTGTGGCTCTTCAGCCGCCGCTTGTAACGCCTGAGACGCTTCTCGAGTTTCTCGATCGCATCGTCGAATGAGGCGTAGGGGTCGCCGGCGCGCCCTTGCGTGTTGATATGCATGCCGGAATTCAGATGGACCGCGCAATCGGCGCGATATTCGTGTCCGTCCTTCGAGAACGTCACATGTCCATCGACCGGCTTGTCGAAATACTTCCCGACGCTGGCGTCGAGCTTTTCCAGCACATGGGTGCGGAGCGCATCTCCAACGTCGAGATGATGACCACTAACCTGAACTTGCATCGGAGACCTTTCCGGGTCACATCGCGCTAAAGGGCAATCCCAACTCTTGACGATCAAAACGCCAATCTGTTTTCGGCCCCACCTGGATCGAACCGTACCCGCGTCTTGCTGCGGTTTCGCGGTCCCGGCTTCGTCTGCTCTGCCCTGCGACGCCCGCTCCCCGGGAACCGGGGGGGCGTTGAGCGCGAGGGAAACTAGTTGGACCGTCAGGGGGTGTCAACCTGCCACCTCAAAAGGTCAAAAACATGTTTTCTTTCAACCATATATGGGGTGTTGGCGGTCCTGTGAAAGGGCCGCCGCGGCCCCTCAGGCATAGGCTTTCTTTTCGCGCCGGCGCTGCACCGAGGAGGGAATGTTCAAGGCTTCCCGGTACTTGGCGACGGTACGCCGTGCAATATCGATTCCCGAGCGCTTCAGGATATCGACGATATTGTCGTCCGACAGCACCGCGTCGGGATGTTCGGCCTCGATCAGATCCTTGATGCGGTGGCGCACGGCTTCGGCCGAATGCGCTTCGCCGCCCTCGGTCGCGTTGATCGAGGAGGTGAAGAAATATTTCATCTCGAAGATGCCGCGCGGCGTCGCGATATACTTGTTGGCGGTCACGCGGCTCACGGTCGATTCATGCATCGAAATCGCGTCGGCGACGGTGCGCAGGTTGAGCGGCTTGAGGTGCTGGATGCCGTAGATCAGGAAGGCGTCCTGCTGGCGGACGATTTCCGACGCGACCTTCAGGATCGTGCGCGCCCGCTGATCGAGGCTTTTCACCAGCCAGTTGGCGTTGTTGAGGCATTCGGAGAGATAGGATTTCGCCTTCGGGTCGGCCGAAAGTTTGCTCACCTCGGCGTAATATTGCTGGTTCACCAGAACGCGCGGCAGCGTCTCGGAATTGAGTTCGATCGCCCAGCTTCCGTCGGGCCGCTGGCGCACGAAAACATCGGGAATGACCGGCACCACCGGCTCGCCGCCGAAAGCCAGACCCGGCTTCGGATTGCAGGTGCGGATGTCGTCGATCATGCTGGCAATGTCTTCGCGGTCGGCGCCGCAAAGTTTCATCAGCAGATCGAAATCGCGCCGCGCGAAAAGCTCCAGATGGTCGAGGAAAACCTGCATCGACGGGTCGAGCCGGTCGCGTTCGGCAAGCTGGATCGCCAGACACTCTTTCAGGTTGCGGGCGCAGATGCCGGACGGCTCGAAGGTCTGCAATGTCTTCAGCACCGCCTCGACCTCGGCGAGATCGGCGCCGATGCGGTCGGCTGCCTCCGCCATGTCGATGGCGATGTAACCCGCCTCGTTCACCTGATCGATCAGGAAGGCGCCGATCATGCGCGCACGCGGCTCCTTGATTGCCATGTGCAGTTGCTCGGTCAGGTGCTCGCTGAGCGTCGCCTCGCGCGTCAGCATCGACTCAAAGCTGAATTCGCCGTCGTTCGATCCGCCGCCGCCCGATTTGACGTTCTGCCAGTCGGAGCCTTGCGGGCCGGGCGCGGCGGCCGCGGCGTCATTGGCCGTGTCGCTGCGGCTCTCGTCGGCATAGACGTTGTCGTAATCGGTATCGAGGTCGCCGTCGCGGCCGGGCAGCGGCCCGTCCTCGTTCAGCGTCAGCGCCGTTTCGGTGGAAGGCGCCGGTTCGAATTCGGCTTCGCGTTCGGCGGTCGGGCGCTCGGGCTCCGGCTCGGCCGCGCTCGCCTCGAGCAGCGGATTGCGCTCCAGTTCCTGTTCGACATAGTCGGCGAGTTCAAGGTTCGAGAGCTGCAGCAGCTTGATCGCCTGCTGCAGCTGCGGCGTCATGACCAGAGCCTGGCCCTGACGGAGCTCGAGTCGCGGTGCTAGCGCCATCTGTGGTGCAGGCCCCCCGTCCCCAACGCCTTACAGACTGAACCGTTCGCCGAGATAAAGCCGGCGTACATCTTCGTTACCCACGATTTCGGAGGGCTCGCCCTCCATCAGCACATGGCCGTCATGAATGATGACGGCGCGGTCGATCAGTTCCAGCGTCTCACGCACATTGTGATCGGTGATGAGAACGCCGATGCCTCTGTCCTTCAGATGCGCGACCAGATCGCGAATATCGCCGATGGCGATCGGATCGATGCCGGCAAAGGGTTCGTCGAGCAGCATGAAGGAAGGCTGCGTCGCCAGCGCCCGCGCGATTTCGACGCGGCGGCGCTCGCCGCCCGACAGCGCCACGGAAGGCGTGCGGCGGAGATGCGTGATCGAGAATTCGGCCAGCAGATCGTCCAGAGCAGCCTCGCGGCGCTCGCGGTCGCTCTCCACGACTTCGAGCACGGCGCGAATGTTCTGTTCAACCGTCAACCCGCGGAAGATGGAGGCTTCCTGCGGCAGGTAGCCGATGCCCGAGCGGGCGCGGCGATACATCGGCAGATTGGTGATGTCGACGCCGTCGAGCCCGATCGCGCCGTAATCGGGCGAAATGAGCCCGGTGATCATGTAGAAGACGGTCGTCTTGCCGGCACCGTTGGGTCCGAGCAGGCCGACGGCCTCGCCGCGGTTGACCTCGAAGCTGACGCCCCGCACGACGGGGCGGCGGCGGAAGCTCTTGCCGACTTTTTCGACCCGGAGCCCCGGATTGCTGGCGACAAGCCGTGGTCCCGGGCGGGACTGGTCGTCGGCAGCGGAAGTCTTTTTAGCCCGGCTCGGCATGGGTGCCCCTCATCCAATGGCCATCATCAAACGGCAGTTGGCATTAAAATTGTATGAAGTGACCGCGTTAACCAAGCGTTCTTTTACTTTTTCTCTTTGGGCGGGGGTGAAAAAAGTGCCTTGACACGGCCAGTTGCGCCCGTTTTCGACGATCCCGCTTCAGCCCCGCCGACGATCCGGCTGCGGCCGCTGTTAAGGTCGATATAAAGCTTCGTTCCCCGGATCACGTTCTTGCCCTGCCTGAGCACCACCTTGTCGCCCATGACGATCTTGCGCTCGGCGACGGTGTATTGCGCCCAGTCGCCGTCGGCGGACTGGTCGTCCTTCGACAGCACATGGACATTGCCGGTGGCATAGATTTCACGGATCTGCGGGTGGTTGCCGGCGCCCGCCGGTTTGGCGCCCGGCGCCGCGCCGTAATTGGCCCGCAGCCGGTCGGCGCGCAGCTTCGTCTGCCCCTGTGTGGCGATGACGTTGCCGGTGAAAGTCGCGGTCTGCAGCTTGTCCTGTACTTCCAGCGCGTCGGCTTCGATGTCGATGGGCTCGTTCGGGTCGGTGGCAAATCCGCTCATCGGATCGTGGAGACCGGAACCTGTCGCCATCGAAGGCTTTGCCTTTACGGTGGGCTTTGCCGCCGGCTTCGCCGTTGCCTTCGGGGCGGGCGCGGCGGTTTCGGCCGCGGCAGGCGTCACGGCGGCGCCGACCCCGCCGCCAAGCGCCATGATCCCGATAAGGGCAACCGTCCCCCTACGGAAGAACGCCTTTCGGCCCGTCGCCTTCGGATCGCTCATGTTCGCCATCTCTGTCCCCTGGTCCTCTCAGTGCTTTCCGTAGAAACGAACCTTCACATGCCCCTTGAAGCGGATCGTCTCGTCTCCATTGTCGGCTGTCATGCTGTCGGCGCGCAATGTTCCGAGCGGCCCGTGGCCCTGCACCGGATCGTTGGACGACACCGTTCCCTTGCGAAAGTCGACCGCCGCCGAAGTCCCGTGAAACTCGTAGCCGGACGACGCATATATGTCGATCTTCTGCTGCAGATCGATGATCTGCGTCTCGGTGTCGAGAAGGCCGGACGTCGCCATCAGCGACACCCAGTCGGTGGCGTTCGGCAGTTTGAGGTCGGCCTGGACGTTATCGAGTGCGACATGCGACGGCTTGTCCGTTTCCTGCGTCGCGGTGTCGGCCGTCAGAAGATAGGGCCGCCCCGACTTGTCGAGCCCGGTGACGCGCGGGCTGACCATTCTGAGGTCGTTGTTCAGGGCCGAGATTTCATGAAAGCTGATGTCGAGCTTGTCGCGCGAATCGAAGACGCCCGAATAGAGCAGCACCGTGCCGAGCAGCACGATCGCGCCCAAGGGCAGCACGAACTTCATCGTCGAGACGAAACGGCTGTGGCGGCTCTGCTGCCATTCGGTGGGCGCCGCGCGCGTCCCCGGCGATCCTGGCTCGTTGCCGAGCGGTTCGCTCATTCGATTTCGCTCCGTATGCAGAACAATGAGCCGCTCCCCCGATGACGCTCTCGGCGCCGCGGACAGTATGCGCGGAAGCCCTTCCGAGCGTCAACGAATGTGGCGGATTTCCGGGGTTCAGTGCGCGAAAATGTCTTCGTCCGCCCATCCCGCAAGGTCGAGCGCGGCGCGCACGGGCAGGAAGGCGAAACAGGCTTTGGCAAGCTCCATGCGGCCTTCGCGCGCCAGCATCCGGTCGAGCTGCGTCTTCAATTCGTGAAGATGCGTCACGTCGGAGGCGGCATAGGAAAGCTGCGCATCGCTGAGCTTGTCCGCGCCCCAGTCCGAACTCTGCTGCTGCTTCGACATGTCGATGTTCAGCAATTCCTTCGAGATGTCTTTCAGCCCGTGCTTGTCGGTATAGGTGCGCACCAGCTTCGAGGCGATCTTGGTGCAGTAGATGGGCGACGTCACGACGCCCAGATAACGCTGCATCACGGCGACGTCGAAACGCGCGAAGTGGAAGATCTTCAGCACGTTCTGGTCGGCCATCAGCGCCCTGAGGTTGGGCGCGTTATAGGTCGTCCGGTCGAGCTGCACGATATGGGCATTGCCGTCGCCGGCCGAAAGCTGGACGAGACAGAGCGGATCGCGATGCGGATTAAGGCCCAGCGTCTCGCTGTCCACGGCGACGCTTTGCCCGAAGCTCAGGCCCGCCGGCAGGTCGCCCTTGTGCAGCGTGATCGCCATTTAGGCCTCGTTTGCCCCTGGTCCCCGATAGGGGTGGCCCCGTTTCGGGGGCCTCGGCGTCAGGTCGCCGGGGGAGCGAGAGAAGAGTGGTGCCCAGGAGAAGACTCGAACTTCCACGCCCTTTCGAGCGCTAGCACCTGAAGCTAGTGCGTCTACCAATTCCGCCACCTGGGCTAACGGGGCGACACTTAAAGAGGGGCCCCAAGCTTGTCAATCGCCGCTTGCTTGCGGGCGGCCGCAAGACCGGCCGGAAGCCTTTGCCGCCGCCCGTCTTTGGGCTATCTAGAGAGGCCCGGCGGATACGGGCGACGGAGGCGTAGAGGAGACGAGATGGGCACGAAAAGGATGGCGCTGCGGCCGGGCAGCCTGGTCACGGTTTTTGGCGGTTCGGGCTTTCTCGGCACCCATGTCGTCCAGGCGCTGGCCCGCAGGGGTTATCGCATCCGCGTCGCCGTTCGCCGCCCCAACGAGGCCCTTTTCACCAAAATGTCGGGCGTCGTCGGCCAGGTCGAGCCGGTGCAGGCCAATATCCGCGACAGCCGCTCCGTGGCTGCCGCGGTCGCGGGCGCCCAGGCGGTGGTCAATCTGGTCGGCATCCTCCACGAGACGGGCGCGCAGCGCTTTGAAACCGTGCAGGCGATGGGCGCCGACCGTGTCGCCCGCGCCGCCAGGGCGGCAGGTGTCGGCGTTTTCGTCCAGATGTCGGCCTTGGGCGCCGATCCCGAGAGCCGTTCGGCCTATGCCCGCACCAAGGCGCTGGGCGAGGAGGCGGTGAGAGCCCAGTTTCCGGATGCCGTCATCGTTCGGCCCTCGCTGGTTTTCGGGCCCGAGGACCGGCTCTACAACCGCTTCGCCGGCATGGCGCGCCTGATGCCCGTCCTGCCCCTCTTCGGCGGCGGCAAGACGCGCTTTCAGCCCGTCTATGTGAAAGACGTCGCCGAAGCCATTGCCCTTGCCGTCGAGAGCGACGTTGCCGACGGCCGTGTGATCGAATTGGGCGGCCCAGAAGTGCGGACGCTACGCGAGATCTTCGAACTCGTCCTCCTCGAAACCTGCCGCAAGCGCCTGCTGATGCCGATCCCCTTCGCGCTCGCCCGGATGCAAGCGGCCGTCCTCCAGCTTCTGCCGAACCCGCTGCTGACGGTCGATCAGGTAAAGCTGCTCGCCATCGATAACGTCGTCAGCGACGCCGCCCGCGCCGAGGGCCGCACGCTCGAGGGTCTCGGCATCGTGCCGACAGCCGCCGAGGCGATCGTGCCGTCTTATCTCGCGCGCTTCCGCAAGCGCGGCCAGTTCGAACCGGCGCCCGAGCTTGGACGCCGCGAGGCTGAACAATCCTGAGTTTGCGCCGGGAGGTCTGGTCATGAATATCGGCGAGGTCGCGGAACGCACCGGCGTCCCGGCCAAGACCATCCGCTACTATGAAGAGATCGGGCTCATCGGCAGCCCGGCGCGGGGAGAAAACGGTTATCGTGCGTATACGGATGAAGCCGTCCACACATTGC
>DASVNC010000114.1:0-14088 GCA_036384055.1 Parvibaculum sp. | reverse complement strand
TGGCCGTTGTTCGCCGCCGTGCCGAAGAGGCCGGGGTTGAAGGGCAGCACAAGCGTCGGTTCAATGCCGATGGCCTCGGCGAAGTCCTTGACCGGAATTTCCGGACGCTTGGCCACACCCACCTGATTGATGATGAGGTGCGGCAGACCGTCATTCGCCCGCGACTGCTTGACGAGATCGAGGATGTTCTTGGCATTGCGCAGACTGGCGAGATCGGGTGTCGCGGTGATCACCACATCGTCCGCGGCAAGCAGCAGCTTCTTCGTCCAGCCCGACCAGACATGCGGTAGGTCGACGATGACGCAAGGCACCGTGGCGCGCACGATCTCGAGCACGGATTCGAAGGCTTCGGCGTCCATGTCGAAGTCCCGGTCGAGAACGGCCGGCGCGGCGAAGAGGCTCAGATGGTCGGAGCATTTGACGAGCAGGCGGTCGAGCAGAACGTCATCGAGACGTTCGGGCGCCGTCAGCGCGTCGGCGATGCCCTGGGCCGGGTCATGGTTGAAATCGAGACCGGCGGTGCCGAACGGCAGGTCGAGATCGGTGATGATCACGTCCTCGTTCATGCGCGTCGAAATGCACCAGCCGATGTTGTGGGCGATGGTGCTGGAGCCGACGCCGCCGCGAGCGCCCATGAAAGCGATGGAACGGCCGATCGGCGGCGCGTCCGGATCGACATAGAGGCGGGAGACCGCCTCGATGATCTGCATCGGCTTGAGCGGGCTCACCAGATATTCGTTGACGCCCTGACGGATCATCTCACGGTAGACGGAGACGTCGTTCAGATGGCCGATGACGACCACCTTGGTGCCGGCGTCGCAAACCTCGGCTAGTGCGGCGAGATCGGCGAAGAGCTCCGGCCCGGAAGCGCCGGTTTCCACCAGGATGAGGTTCGGCGTTGCCGACTGCTGGTACTGTTCTGCGGCGGCGCGGATGCCGCCCATGTGTACGGTCAGATGCGCCTTCGACAGGCGGCGATCCTCGCCGGCGCGCTGGATGGCGCTACCGGTTTCGGGGTGCTCGCAGAAGGCATGGATGGTGATGCGCGGCACCGGCTTCACAACCGGGACATGCTCCTCTTCCACCGGCATAGGCGGCGCCTCGACCTGCGCCTGCTTGCGCGCTGCGTTGCTGCTCATTTGTTCACCTCACTCACGGCGGCCGAGTCGTGATCGTCACGCTGGGTCGCTGTGATTTCACCCTTGCGATATTTATCGAGAACCATCTGGCGGCGGTCGCCGTCGGAAGGCGTCATGGCGCGCGGCTGCACGAGGTCGGCCGGATCGGCGACCAGCGCCGCGAGATTGTTCTGGCTGGCGCAGCCGTGGTTCGGCGGCAGGACGTTGTTGGGGTCGTAGTCGTAATCCATCGACCAGTCGCCGCAGGGAGCCGCTTTGGCCACATAACGCTTGAAGGACAGGATCACAGGCGCGTCGCCGTCTTTCGCCGAGGCGTTGTAAGGCAGATAGCTGATGTTGCCGGCCGCGATGCCGGTGTCCGACAGGGCGTCACGCACATCGACCAGCACATTCATCGCCGTGGTTGTGTTGGGCGAACCGGACGGCGTCGAAACCGTCAGGGGGCCATGCCCGCGCTCCTTGTAGGCGCTGGCGAAATCGCCGATCGCCTTGCGGTCGTCGTCGGAAAGGCCGGACCGTTCGCGCGAAGCGGGAATGGTCAGCGTCGCGTCATCCGCGGTCACGGTAATCGGGTGTACGTAGCTTACGCCAAGCTCGGCCTCTTCGTGGCCGTTGAAGCCGCCGCAGGCCGACAGCGCGAGGGCAAAGGCGAGACCCGCGAAGCGCGGCGCCGTGGCGCGAAGAGAGAATGACTTTGTACGCATGTGCATTTTTCTTTCCATCAATCCACGACGAAGCCGACCGGGCCCTGAAGCTTGCGGTCTGCCGGGACATCGTGGTTGACGCCGTAGGTGGCGTTGAGCTTGCCCATCAGAGCCGTGTCGAGATCGCTCGCCGGCGCATAGCCGTCGGTCGGAAGAGAGAGGTTCTTGCGGTTCGTCGGATCGACGATGTAGGGCGTGACGATGACGACGAGCTCAGTTTCGTTCTTCTGATAATCGCGGCTGCGGAAGAGCTGGCCGAGAACGGGCAGATCCTTTACGCCCGGCACGCCGTCGATGTTCTGCTTGGTCTGGTCCGACAGGAGGCCCGCCATGACCAGAGACCCGCCGGACGGCAACTCCAGCGTCGTTTCGGCGCGGCGCACATGCAGGCCCGGAATACTGAGCCCCTGCGACTGGATTGCGCCCGTCGTCGTCAGCTCGCTGACCTCGGTCGAAATTTTCAGGCTGATCCGGCCTTCACTCAATACCACCGGCGTGAAGGCCAGGCCGACACCGAAAGGCTTGTAGCTGACCGTGATGTTGCCCTGGAGATCCTTCGACACGGGGATCGGGAATTCGCCGCCGGCGAGGAACTTGGCGTTTTCGCCGGAGATCGCGGTCAGGGTCGGCTCGGCCAGCGTGCGGACGAGGCCGTTTTCCTCCATAGCGCGGATGGCGCTCTGGATCGAGGTGTTGTTGGTATTGAAGCCGGACGCCTGTTCCGTGCCCGTGCTCGGGCTCGGCGCCGCGCTCGCCAGGCCGCCAATCGCCGCGCCCTGGATCGAGAACGGATTGATCGTCGACAGACGCAGCGCAAAGTTGCCGATGTCGGCGGCGGTCGAAAGATCGACGCCGAGCTGCTTGATGACGTTGCGCTGCATTTCGGCGACCGTCACCTTGAGCATGACCTGCTCTTTGCCGTCGACCGACAGCATGTTGAGCACCTGCTCCGGCTTGCCGATATAGCGGGCGGCCAGATCGCGGGCCTTGTCGGCATCGCTCGCATTGTCCACCGAGCCGGACAGAACGACGTGATCGTTCATGGCCTGGACGTCGATGTTGGAGTTCGGGAAATACTGGTGAAGCGCCGTCCGCAACCCGGTGAGATCGCGCTCGACGCGAATTTCCAGATTGAGAATCTGGCGGCCATTGGCGTCGAAGAAGAAAGCGTTGGTCTGGCCGACCGCAAGGCCGATCAGATAAGTGCGCTTGGCGGTGCGCACGACGGCATCGACGATGGCCGGATTGGAGACGAGAACGTCGCGCGCCGCCTGCGGCAGCTCGACGACCGCGGCCTTGTTGAGGCCGAGCACAATCGAACGCGAGCTCTGGTCCGTTCCGCCTTGGTCGATCTTGACGAGCTGTGCCTCGCTGACGACGGCGTAAGCCGGCACGGTGGGCGCGAAGGCGATCAGCAGCGCGAACGCGGCGCGCAACAGAACCCGGAAAGAGTGCTGCACGAGCGCCGGAGCGCCGGACATGACCCGATTTATGAACTTGCCCGTCATGACGCTACCTCACCCGAACCGTTTTTTCCGCGCCGTAGCGGATGACGCGCATAATCGTCGCCGTGTCCTTGTCGCCGACTTCGGCCGTCTTCTGGTCCGGCTCGGCGAGGCCGCGCAGCGACAGGGCGATCGTGCCCTCGGCCTGCGAGGCGGTCAGCATTTCGGCCTGCGGCGCCGTCAGCTCGAGCGTCGCCGTCTTGCCGAGCGCGACTTCGTCGCTGCTGTCGTCCTTGAAGCGCTGGTCGATGGCGAGAACGCGGATGTCGCGCAGGATCGTGTCGCTGCGGACGGCGTCCTGCGTGCCGCGGGCGCCTTCTTGCTGGACGCGGCGGGTCAGAATGACATCGACATGGTCGTTCGGCAGGATGAAGCCGCCGGCGCCGGTCTCAGGCGCAATCGGAATGGCGACGGCGCGCATGCCGGGATTGATGAGGGCCGACATGAAGCCGCCCTTCGACATGTTGACGAGCTTGCCGTCGGAAATGGGTTCGCCGTTGGCGATCGACACGCGCGCGAGGCTGCCCGTCAGCTCGGTGATCGCGTCGGGCTTCATCTGGCGTGTGATGAAGCTCGGGCTGAGCGAGGACTGCGGCCAGCTCTGCCAGCGGAAGTCGCCGGTCGACATGCGTGTGCCGCGGTCGATATCCGTCGAGGCGACGAGAACGTCGGAGGTCGGGGCCTGAACCGTCTGTTGCACAGGGGCCGGCGCTGGCGGCGACATGAGCCCGCGCGCCAACAGCGCTGCGAGACCAGCGGCGACGACGGCCATAACCAAAACTCCCAGGCGAGCGGCGTTCACGTGTTTAATCCTTTATCTGCGGCCTACCTTGGCCGCGAACCTCAACCCAGCGCGACAACGAGCTTGAAGACATCCGTATCCGGAAAGACGAGCAACGCGGCCGCCGCAAGTGCGAGACCGTAGGGAACGCCTTCGCCGCGATCGTGAAGCCGGAGCAGCCATTGCTGGCGAACGAGAACTCCAGGCAGCGGCAATGTGCGAAAGCCGAGAATGATCAACGTCAGCGCGCCGCCAAGAAGCGAGGAGACGAGCAGATAGGGAACGGCCTGCGACCAACCGACCCAGAGCGCGACCGCGGCAACGAGCTTTGCATCGCCGCCGCCGATCCAGCCCATGCTGAAGAAACCCATGCCGATCAGCAGAAGCGCGAAGCCGACCGCGGCGTGCCGCGCGACCTCGGCGAGAGGCATCGCGACGAGCGGCGCGAAAATAAAAAACGACAGCGCCAGAGCGAGCGTCAGCCAGTTCGGAATCGTCATCGTCGCAAGATCGCGCACACCGGCGAAGACCATCGCGGCCGAGAAGACGATTATTGGCAAAGTGTTCAACACAAGCATGCCCAAGCTCTGAAACCGCCGACCACGCGCGGCCGGCAATGACTGTTCCGCGCGGAAATACTTCTGCGCGTGTGAGATTTTGGGCCGAAGACCGTAAATTTGGCGTAAACGCTGTGCAAATGTGGTGAACGGCGCGTTACACCGAAACGGGCGCCCGGATGCCCTCCGGCGGGCGGCGCGGCAGGCACCCCAAAAGGAAAGCCGCCAGGCCCTTTCGGACCCAGCGGCTCTGCACGACGATATCCGGCTCGGTAGAAGCGCCGGACAAGCTGCGGCTCCCTGTGTTGGGGATTACTGCAGCTTGCTGTTGATCGTGGTGAACTTGGCGGTGAGGCTCGTGCCCACCGTGCCGACGATCGTGGCGATCGCAACGGCAATACCAGCGGCGATCAGACCGTATTCGATCGCGGTCGCGCCGGACTCATTTTTCACGAAAGCCGTCAGAAACTGGCTCATTGTAAACTCCTTGCACATATGTGGCTCACGACAACACCGATCTCCGCAGCTGTTCCCGCCGTGGAGAGATCCCCAAGGGACCATGTCGCAGCCTAATGTGTCGTCCTTACCCGAATACTAACGGCAGGAATGGTGTAACCATCAGTTTTCTTTTGATTTTTCGGGTATTCTTCGTATTCGATCAGATTTACTGTATCATTCAATGTATTCATTGCCGATACAGCGATCTTCGGCGCGCCGCCGGAAGCAACGCATGATCGAACATCGTTACTCATTGGTTAATCGGGGTTCCTTTGCCGGTTCCAGCGCCCTTCCGCCCCGCTGCGATCTTGGACGTGTGAGCGTTCGCTCGATCTTCATTGGAAATCGCCGATACGGAGATTGCACGGCGGGCGGCGGAAGGACGCGCATGTCTGCGTGATCCGCTCTGAGACTAAATCACTCCGCCCTGAGACCAGTTCACCATGCCGGCAATCCGGCCGGTCTCAGCCCGCTTCGGCGAAGCGGCGAAGGCCGGCCTCGTCTGAAATCAGCAAACCGGGATATTCCCGTTCGGCCATGCCGAGCCGGACAAGCTCGGCGATCGCGCCGGCGACCACTTCCTCGGTCGTCGAGAGACGGTCCGCAAGCTGACGGTGACGCGGAAGACGAGGAATAAACAGGCCGGCCCTGGCGCCGCCGACGGCCGCGCGGGGTTCGGCCAGAGCCAACAGCTCCGCATAGACCCGCTGGGGGCCCGTGGCGCCCGGCCTGTCTTCGGATGCCGCGCCCGCCGCCGCCTCGCGCTGGCGCAGAAGCATCGCATATTGGCAAAGAAGAGCGCGGGAGACAGATTCTTCCCGGCCGAGCAGGTCGATGAAGTTCTTGTCGGGCATGACCGCAATCATGCTGTCCTCGCGCGACATGGCGGTCAGATCGTCCTCGTCGACGCCGAACAGCGACATCTCGCCGAACTGGCCGCCCCGCTCGATGTCGATGTAGGAGATGCGCCCGCTCGGGCCCATAGGCCGGGCCAGCCGGATGGCGCCATGCACGACGAACATGATTTCGCCCGGACGGACGCCCTGTCCTGCCGAAAAGACGATTTCGCCCTTGGCGTATTCGCGCCAGACGCATTCGGCGGCGAGCAGCGCCAGTTCCTTGGGCGAGAGGTCGGCCAGAATGCGGATATCGCGCAAGCTCTGCGCCTTGTCCGGAGAAGATTGATTGTGCCGATCGGTTCCGAACATGCCACTCACCCTTTACGCTCCCTGCAAAATAAACGGCGTGAGCTTAAGCGGCGGTAAATGCCGGAGCTGCGTTACGGTCAACAAATCGTTCATTCATTGCCGATAGGCTGCTCACCGGATCGGGTGGCGACCGTCGCCGCCCAGCCAGAGATGGGCCTCATTCATGTCAGTACGCCGCGCCTCCGCCGAATTTCAAATCGCCCGCTCCTTCCGCCGGTCCGGCTGTGGACTGATCGGAGCCGCATTTGCCGCGCTCGCCCTTACCGGCCCGGCTCACGCCGCCGATCTGCATGTCCAGATCAATGAGATGCGCTCCCTGCATCTCGCTGCGCCCGCCGAAACGGTGATCGTCGGCAATCCGGCGATTGCGGATGTCTCGGTGCAGAGCTCGCAGCTCATTTATGTGCTCGGCAAGACCTACGGCAAAACCAATCTCATCGCCCTCGATTCCACCGGCAAGCAAATCGCGCAGATGAACATCGACGTCGTCGCGCAGACGGACTCGACCGTCACCGTGACGCGCGGCGCCGGCCAGGTTACCTATAACTGCACGCCGCGCTGCGAACGGGTGATCAACCCGACCGACTCCAAGGACGATTTCGACCAGGCCGTGAAGCAGGCCGGCGACGCGGCGGGCCTGGGCCTCGGCGCGGCGGCCGCAACGAGCGGCGGCGGCAGCAACGCTCAGTAAGCGTCACCTCTCACAAAGATATTAATCCCACCGGCATACCACTGGATGCGCCGGCGCGGTTCCGCGCCGCGTGTCTTACTGGCTGATGCGCAGGTTCGAGAGCGCCTGGGCGATGGTGGCGAAGACGCTCGTCAACTGGCTGGCGGCGGTGACGTTGTAATACATGCTCGGATCGGTGGCGCAGGCCTTGAGCAGCGGCGAGTCGCCGTTCATGAGGATGATCGAGTAGATCTGAATACCGGCCGCCTTCGCTCCCGCGCAGGCTATCGTCATGCGGGCATCGATGGCGCTCTGGGTGCTGGTGAAGCGGTTCTGCGTGTTGTCGCCGTCGGTCAGAAACACGATGACCTTGTTGAGCTTGGTCGAGTCCGGCGCCGCGGCATTCGACAATGTTCCGCCTTGCGTCAGCATCATCCACCCCCAGACGAGGCCGATCGTGGTGTTGGTATTGCCGCCTGCGGTCATCGCATTGATTTCGCTGTTGAGCGCAGTCCAGTTCGTCGTCAGCGGATAGAGTGGCTGAAGACTGCAATTGTTGTTGCTGGAATCGTTGCCGTCCGCTGGAAAAAGTGTCGCTGTATTGGTCGTGGTCGGCGATGTCACGGTGGTATCGTAATCCTGGTCGCGGTCTGTCACGCAGCCGCCCCAGCCGCTTTTCGACGTCGTCGTCGTATCCTGGGTGCAGGTTGTTACGCCATGTTTCTTCGTGCAGGTTTGCGTCTGGAGATCCCAGGTCCATTTGAGCCAGGTCGCGCCGGAATTGCCCGATCCGACATTGACGTCGGTCGTGAAGGGGACGACGGCGATTTTTACGTCGCCTACATTGACCGCGGCGGCGGAGACAGTGGCGATCAGATTTTTTGCCGCCGTCTGCAAGGTCGTCAGCTTGCTGCTCTGCGCCATCGAGCCGGTATTGTCGAGCACGAGGGCGACTTCCAGCTTCTTGCCCATCTTGGTGATCTGCGACGTGGCGCTGATGTTGAGCGTGTTGACGCCAATGACGCCCATGATCGAGGTCGGCATGGATGCCGTGACGGACAGGTTGACGAGGTTGCCGCTCGTCGTCACCGAGACGGTGCCGGGCACACCCAGCTTCGAGGCCGGATAATTGGCGTTGAAATAGTTCTGCGCCATCGTCTGGATTTGCGCCGTCGTCAAGCCGGTTGCGCCGCCGACGGCGAGGCCCGCCGCATCGAGCGCCCGGGTCATCCTCTGCTTGACGACATAGGCCTGCGACAGGTCGATGGCGCCGCCGATCGCGACGAGGATCGGGATCAATGCGAGAGCGAAGATGATGGTGTAATTGCCGCCTGCGTCCCGCGCATAGCGGCGCAGGAGACCCCGGGCTCGCGATTGAATAAAATTTAGCATAAGCAATACTCTAGCTGCCCTTGCGCCCATCACCCGACCATCCTGCGTCCGGCGGATTAAGGGAGCGTCAACGGAACGGCGAAAATTGTGGGGAACGGCGCCGCACTTACCTTTTGGTAACGCTGGAGGCGCTATCTAGACGCTCAGGCGCATTGTCCGCGCCAACGGGTGCGTGAGCCATGTTCAAAACACGGAACTGCGATCCACTGACGAAGACGTCGTTCGGGTTTCGTGTGCGGCGGCTTGCACGGGCCGAAAACGGCAGCGTCGCGGTCGAATTCGCCCTGACGGCCATCCCCTTCTTCACACTTCTATTCGCCATCTTCGAAGCAGGCATCGTTTTCTTCGCGACATCGACGCTCGACCAGGCGCTCAACGACGCGGCACGGACGATCCGCACCGGTCAGGCGCAGACGGCGAGCACGACCGTTTCGCAGCTGACGACCACGATTTGCAACAACGTCGTTTTGCTGTCGAACTGCACGGCCAATCTGAAGCTAGACGTGCGCGTCTATTCATCGTTTTCAGGCGTCACGTTTCCCAGCGTGATGAACGCGAACGGAACGGTCAACACCGCGTCTCTCCAGTTCAACATGGGCGGCGCAGGCGACATCGTGCTCATCCGCGCCTTCTATGTCTGGAACATCATGAGCCCGTTCGCAACGGGCCTTTCGAACAACACATCGAGCACGAGACTTCTTCAGTCGAGCGTCGCTTTCCGCAACGAGCCATATACGTCATAGGGCCGGCAGAAACATGATGGCTTCAAAGCATTGCGACAGAGCAGCGAAGTGGCCGCGCATTCTCGCCGCGCGGGCGGCGGATTTCGCCGGAAATGCGCGCGGACTTGCCGCCGTGGAATTTGCGCTGATCGTTCCCGTGATGATCACGCTTTATTTCGGAACGGTCGAAACGACGAATGCGCTTACCGCCGCGCGGCGTGTGACGAATGTCGCGGAGACGGCGGCGGACCTGACCGCGCAGTCGGCGAGCGTCAGTTCGTCGGATATCAACGATATCTTCGCGGCAAGCACCGCCATCCTGACGCCGTTCAGCACGTCGGCGGTCAAGATCGTCATTTCCAGCGTGGTGGCGAGTTCGAGCAATGCGTCGAGCACGACGGTTGCCTGGAGCAAGGCCTATGGCGGCGCCACCGCCCGCGCCAACAACTCCTCCGTGACATTGCCGACCGGCCTGACGACGGCCGGCTCCAGCGTCATCATGGTCGAGGTCACCTACACATATACATCGCCGATCGGCACCTTCATCACCGGACCGATCACCATGTCCGAAGTCGCCTATCTGAAACCCCGGCGCTCGACCTCGGTTGCGCTAACCAGCTAGGCGCCGGGTCCAACGGTCCGCCCGCGCCGGTCGAATGCCGGATTAACCATGTTTTGCCGATTGCTGTAGCAAATCTGCCTCATGCGGGCGCAGCAGACCCGGCCGACCCATCGTCATTCCCCGCCATATACCCGTGTCAAAGCGTTATCCCGGCTGACCCGGCGTGCGCAAGGCGACGGACGGCGGCCTTCAGGGCCGCACACGGGAGCACCATAAGTCTTTGGGAAAATTAAGATTTTGGCTGGCGGAGGGAGTGGGATTCGAACCCACGTTACGGTTTCCCGTAAACACGCTTTCCAAGCGTGCGCCTTCAGCCACTCGGCCACCCCTCCGCAGTCAACCGCATCGCCCGGTCGACAGCGCGGCGCACTATACAAGACCAAGATCGTGAATCAATGAGACGTTCCCGGGGTTTGCGAAGCGTTTTGCCCCTGTGGCATTCACGAGTGTGCTTGTTTGAGACACTCGTTGCGGCTAGGGTTTTTTCGCTTGTTGGCTTGGTCAATTGCTCGTGTGGGGCTGGGGGGCTCTCGTCATGGTCTTGTTTCGACTCATTGGATTGCTGCTTATCACGGTCGCCCTGATGGCTCTGGGAGCTGACGCCATGCGTTCGCTCGAGGCCGGTCATGTTCAGATCCGGTCGCTCAGCGAGGTCTGGTCGCTGGTCAACCAGTCATCGTTCGACGGCTTTACGGCCTGGTCGTCCGCTCATGTGCCCGGCACGATATTGCCAATGGTGATGGGTTATCCGGCCTGGGCCGTACTCGGCATCATCGGCATCGTCATCGCCGGTCTCATCCGGGTTGCGCGCCGCAGCTAATCGCCGCCGGTTTTAGAACAGAGCCGCTCCGGTCCGCCGGGGCGGCTCTTTTCATGTGGCGATCAGTTCGCGTCCATCTTCAAGGCAGCGATGAAGGCATCTTGGGGAATGTCGACGCGGCCGAACTGCCGCATCTTCTTCTTGCCCTCTTTCTGCTTGTCCAGAAGCTTGCGCTTGCGGGTGATGTCGCCGCCATAGCATTTGGCGGTCACGTCCTTGCGCATGGCCGAGATCGTCTCGCGGGCGACGATGCGCCCGCCGATGGCCGCCTGGATCGGTATCTTGAAGAGGTGCTTGGGGATCAGTTCCTTCAGCTTCTCGCACATGGCGCGGCCCCGCGCTTCGGCGCGGCTGCCATGCACGATGGTCGAGAGCGCATCGACCGGCTCGTCATTGACGAGGATCGACATCTTGACGAGGTTGCCCGTCTCGTAGCCTTCGATGTGATAGTCGAAGCTCGCATAGCCGCGGCTCACCGATTTCAGCCGGTCGTAGAAGTCGAGCACGACTTCGTTGAGCGGCAGGCGGTAGACGAGCATCGCGCGTGAGCCCGCATAGGTCAGATCGACCTGCGTGCCGCGGCGGTCTTCGCAGAGCTTCAGCACCGCGCCCAGATATTCGTCCGGCACCAGGATCGTCGCCTTGATCCAGGGCTCTTCGATGTGGTCGATCTGCATGGTATCGGGCATATCGGCCGGATTGTGCATCTCCTGCACCGATCCGTCGCGCATATGCAGGTGATAGATCACCGACGGCGCGGTGGTGATGAGGTCGATGTTGAATTCGCGCTCGATCCGCTCACGGATGATTTCAAGGTGAAGCAGGCCAAGGAAACCGCAGCGGAAGCCGAAGCCGAGGGCGGCGGAGGTTTCCATTTCGAACTGGAAGCTCGCATCGTTGAGGCGCAGCTTGCCCATCGCCTCGCGCAGATCCTCGAATTCCGAGGCATCGACCGGAAAGAGGCCGCAGAAGACGACCGGCTGGGCGGGCTTGAAACCCGCAAGCGCGGCGGCGCAGGGGCGGCGCTCCTCGGTCACGGTGTCGCCGACGCGGGTGTCGGCGACTTCCTTGATCGCAGCTGTAAAGTAGCCGATCTCGCCCGGCGTCAGGCTCGGCACCGGCTCGCGCTTGGGGCGGAAAATGCCGATCTGCTCGATCGTGTAGATGCCGTTGGTGCCCATCATCTTGATGCGCTGGCCCTTCTTCATCTCGCCGTCGATGATGCGCACGAGCACGACGACGCCCAGATAGCTGTCGTACCAGCTGTCGACGAGAAGAGCCTTCAGCGGCGCCGCGACGTCGCCCTTGGGCGCGGGCAGGCGCGTCACGATGGCTTCCAGCACGTCCGGAATGCCGATGCCGCTTTTTGCTGAAATCAGCACCGCCTCCGAGGCGTCGAGGCCGATCACGTCCTCGATCTGCTGGCGGGTCTTTTCGGGCTCTGCGGCGGGCAGGTCGATCTTGTTGAGGACCGGCACGATCTCGTGATTGACGTCGAGCGCCTGATAGACGTTGGCGAGCGTCTGGGCCTCGACGCCCTGGCTGGCATCGACAACGAGGAGCGAGCCCTCGCAGGCGGCGAGCGAGCGGTTGACCTCATAGGCGAAGTCGACGTGGCCCGGCGTGTCGATGAGGTTCAGCTCATACATCTGGCCGTCCAGCGCCTTGTAGTCGAGGCGCACCGTCTGGGCCTTGATCGTGATGCCGCGCTCGCGCTCGATGTCCATCGAGTCGAGAACCTGCTCCTTCATTTCGCGCGCTTCGAGGCCGCCGGTCAGCTGGATCAGCCGGTCGGCCAGGGTCGACTTGCCGTGGTCGATATGGGCGATAATGGAGAAATTGCGGATATGGGCGAGGTCGGTCATGGCGCGCCATATAGCATTGGCAGGGCTTTAAGCCAATTGGGCGGTTTTTGAGGGCAGTAAGGCCCTCACCCAACCCTCTCCCAATCCTTATTTTCGCGCCTACGCGCGAATGGGGGAGAGGGCTTCGGAAAACGGGGTTCAGCCCTGCCACTTCGCCTTGCGCTTCTCCATCCAGGCTTTCACGCCTTCCTTGTAGTCGGGGTGCATCGACATTTCGACCAGCATGCGCTCGGCGTGGTTGACGGCCGAGGCGGCATCGCCGTGGAGGTCGGTATAGATCTGGCGCTTGGTCTCGCGGAGCGAGCCCGGCGAGACGCCGTCGGCCATCGTCCGCGCATAGGCCGTCACATGGGCCATCAGCTCGGCGGGGGCGACGAGCTTGTTGAGGAAGCCCATCTCCATCGCCTCGTCCGAGGTGAACACCCGGCTCGACAGGAGAATGTCGTTGGCATGGGTTACGCCGACGAGGCGCGGCAGGAGCCAGGAAAGGCCGTATTCGGCCGGGAAGTTGAAGCGGCCGTGGGCGGCGGTGAATTTGGCGCCGGGGACCGCGAAGCGCAGATCGGCATAGGCCGCCAGCACCAGGCCGACGCCGGCGGCGGCGCCGTTGATCGCGGCGATGACGGGCTTCGTCAGGCCGAAGTGATAGGCGAAGGTCGCGTCGAATTCCGGCGCGACGCCATAGCCGGGCCGGGCGATGTCCTCGGAAATGCCTGCGTCATAGCGGCCGCGCTCGGAATGGCCTTCGAGCGCGTCGAGGTCGGCCCCGGCGCAGAAGGCCTGCCCCTCCGGATCGCCTGTCACGACAATGACGCGGACGGCCGGGTCGGTGTCGGCCTGTAGCAGCACCCAGCGATATTCGGTGTGCATGCGCCCCGTCCAGGCGTTGCGGCGCTTGGGGCGCGAGAGCGTGACGGTGGCGATGCCATCGGCGATGTCGTAGCGGATGGTTTTGAGGTCCATGTCTCGCTCCCTCCGTGGCCGAAAGCGGGATGGCGCCGTCTCACATCCGTCGTGCCGCCCCGCCCTTTCGCATCATCCGCGCATCGCTCCTAACCCCGCAAGGCCCCGCCGGTCGCTTTTTCGACCGCCGCGACGATCTTTTTCGAGACCGCGTCGATCTCATCATCCGTCAGTGTTTTTTCGGTCGGCTGCAGCGTCACCTCGATGGCGAGCGACTTCCGGCCCTCGCCCATCGCGCCGCCTTCGAAGAGATCGAAGAGCGAGACATCGGCGATGAGCTTCTTGTCGACATTGCGCGCGGCGCGGATGAGGTGCTCGGCCGGCACTTTTGCATCGACCACGAAGGCGAAGTCCCGGCGCAGCGGCTGAAGCGCCGAAAGATCGAGCGGCGGCTTCGCTTTCGTCGCTTTCTTCTTGGGCTCGGGGATCGCGCCGGTGAAAATCTCGAAGGCGACCATCGGACCGGCCACGTCGAGTTCGGCGAGGATGCGCGGATGCAGCTCGCCGAAATAGCCGATCACCGTTTTCGGCCCGAGGCGGAACGTGCCCGAGCGGCCGGGGTGATACCAGGAGGGCGCGTCGGCCGTGACCTGGAGGCTCCCGACCGGCGCGCCGATCAGCGTGAGGAGCGCCACCGCATCT